>CAYNTN010000215.1:0-5973 GCA_964399995.1 uncultured Ignavibacteriaceae bacterium | reverse complement strand
TCACGATTCACGATTCACGATTCACGATTCACGATTGACGATTCACGATTCACGATTAACGATTCACGATTAACGATTCACGATTGACGATTCACGATTCACGATTCACGATTTCAAATTAACAAAAAATGAAAGTTGACAAAGATTTTATTGATAAGATAATCGCCTCGGATAAAAGAGCTGTAGCAAAAGCACTGACTATGGTTGAAAATGATGATGAGGGGAGCGAAAAACTTTTGAAGGAATTATATAAGTATACCGGAAATGCTTACCGGATAGGAATAACAGGTCCTCCCGGAGCAGGTAAGTCAACGCTGACTAATTGTTTAGTTAAGCTGATGATTGAAAAAGGTTTTAAAGTTGGTGTGATTGCAGTTGATCCGACAAGTCCTTTTACAGGCGGCGCTTTGCTGGGCGACAGGATAAGGATGCAGGATTCGGGTTTACTGGAAAATGTATTTATCCGGTCTATGGCGACACGGGGAAGTCTCGGCGGATTAAGTAAAAATATAGTTGAATCATGCGAGGTGCTTGATGCATCCGGGAAAGATTTTGTAATTATCGAGACGGTAGGTGTGGGACAATCGGAATTAGATGTTGCACAGACAGCAGATACGACTATAGTTGTACTTGTTCCTGAATCAGGAGATTCTGTGCAGGCAATGAAGGCTGGTCTGATGGAGATAGCTGACATTTTTGTTCTCAACAAATCTGACAGGCAGGGAGCCGACGGAGTAGTTTCAACAATTAAAAACATTATTCACCTGAAACCACCCGCTGGTGACGGATGGATCATTGATGTATTAAAAACTGTCGGGAGTCAGAATGAAGGTGTTGCTGAATTGTTTGATGAAATCATCAGGCATAAGACTCATCTTGAAAAAGGGAATTACCTAGCGGTAAAAAGGAAAGATCATTTGAGCAGAAAAATAAGGGCACTCGTTAATAATAAGCTTGAAGTTAATTTCTGGGATGAAAAGAAGATACAAAATTTGAACGAGAGGTTAGAAAATATTGTTTTGAAAAACAATGATCCTTATTCTTATGCAGAGGAATTAACAAAATGATTTGAATTTGTGAAAGAAAATGACATCCTGTTTCCTTTCACTTATTTAGTTTAAATATTCATTGCTTTTACTAAGCAAAAAATTTAGTTTTAAAATTCTAAAAATCTGAAGTATCAAAATTCTAAAAATAAAAATAATAAAAAATAATAATTTAAGGAGCAGCTTTAGTTAAAATGGATAATAAGAAAATTCAACACACAGGCATAATGAATAAGATGCGGGACAAGATGCCATTGATCATAATAATACTGATTATAGCTTTTCTTGCAACCATTGTTTTTGAATGGGGAATGAATTACATGGGAATGGGCGGCCAGACAGATGCATTTGCAAAAATCAACTCTAAAGAAATTTCATATCAGGATTATGAAAGAATTGTTCAGCAGCAGGTGGAGCAAATGAGACAGCAAAATCAGGGAAAGGATATAGATGATGCCACGATGAATCAAATCAGAGATCAGGTATGGAATAGTTTGGTAAGCCAGACAATATCCCAGCAGGCTATCGAAAAATACGGGATAAAGGTTACAGACAAGGAAATACTTGACTGGATCTACAACAGGCCAGAAACCTTACCGGAGCCGATCAAAAAGAATTTCATGGATTCAACGGGAGTTTTCAATGCCGGATTTTATCAGCAGGCACTCGGTATGAAAACCAAAGAAGCCACACAGTTCTGGTCTCAGGTTGAAAACTTTTGCCGGGAGACATTACTTTCGGAAAAACTTCAGGCTGTCCTGACTGAAGGCGCAGTCGTTTCTGAAGGTGATGTACTTGATAAATATAAAGAAGATAATATTATTGCAAACATTAAATATGCTTTCCTCAATCTTAATACAGTTACCGATTCATCTCTGATTGCAGTCACAGACAATGAATTGGCAGAGTATTATGAGAAAAATAAGAAGGATTTCAAACAAAATGAGAGCGTAAAGATGAAGTATATTCAATTTTCCGATGTATCAACAGCAGAAGATTCTTCATCTGTCAAAAGAGAAATGGAGTTGCTGAAAAAAGACATGGAGAAAGCAGAAATCGAAGATTCTACATTAATTAAATTAATTAACGATAATTCGACCATACCTTATAATGCGGAATTTCAAAAAACAAATGCATTCAAAACGGAAGCATCGTCATTTCTATTCAGTGCAAAGCCGGGAGATGTGTCTGATGTATTAATAACTCCCGACGGTTATCAGGTTATAAAACTTATTGATTCTAAAGTCGGTGAAGATTTATTTGTCAATGCAACACATGTCCTGATTAATTTCGGAACTGATACTGCGGCTGCAAAGAAGAAAGCGGAGGATATTTATAAAAGAGTAAAAAACGGTGAGGATATAAAAATACTTGCAGAGCAATTATCGGATGAGCCGGCAGCAAAACAGTCAAAAGGTGACCTTGGATGGTTCACAAAAGGAGCTATGGTTAAAGAGTTTGAAGAAGCATCGTTTAATGCTAACATCGGTGATATAGTGGGACCTGTTAAAACTCAGTTCGGATATCATGTGATTAAAGTTTTCGGCAAAGAGAAGAAAGAATTTAAAGCCGGTGTTATAAACAAAACAGTTGTACCAAGTGCAAGAAGCAAGCAGTTGGTTAAGAAAAAAGCGGAGGAATTTTATGCCGAATTCGAAAAAGGAAAGATGTTTGATACCTTAGCAAAGGAAATGAATTTGCAGGTTCAGGTGACCGGTGATATAGCCAAAGACGGGCAGGTTCCTCTTGCAGGCAGCAACAAAAATATTTTGAAAACGGCATTTAAGGTAAAAGAAAATACTGCTACGGAGCCATTCAAGATTACAGGCGGATATGCCATTTACCAGGTGATTGAAAAAAAGCCTGAAGGGTTTCAGAATTTTGACTCTATTAAAACTACTGTTATTAAACCTAAAGTTATAGATGAGAAAAAGTTCAAGATATTATCCGGAATTGCCAATGATCTTGAGAGCAAGATAACAGACTTTGATATTACAAAGTTAAAAGAAATTGCACCCCAGTATATATATGAAGAAGCGGATAGTTTTAAGGTATCAAAACCAAGTGTAAACATAGGGAACGATTATGCAGTGAGTTCCGCAATACTGAAGATGAAGCCGGGTGAGATTTCAAAGCCAATAAAGGGGCTAAAGGGTTACTATATCATAAAGTTAAATTCGATAACTGAATTTAACGAGCAGGATTATATTCTGAAAGCACCTGAAATCAGGAAGACATTATTAACCTCGAAGAGACAGTCCATTGTTTCCGAGTGGCTTACAAAAATGCAGAACGAAGCAGAGATCATAGATAACAGGGATAAATATTTTTAAAGAAGGCAAAACACAAAAAAATATTTAGTCAGTAAAATTTGGATTAAATATTAAATATAAAAATATTAAATAGTATCCACTATGTTATAACAGACATAGTGGATTTTTTATGAAGACTTCTTTCTTAATTGCTGTTGTTATTTGTATTGGTTCTGTAAAAGTCTCAGATGCACAGGATTATCACGGCATATCTTTAGGGAGCGGGTACAGCATAATCCCTTCCGTGATTTATGTTTCTTCTGCGACCATACAACTTAATGCATATTCAGAAAGCCAGTTTGAGAGAGGTGTTGTCGAAGAGCTGAGCGGAGGTTATGGTTACGGGATTACGATAAGAAAAAAAATTTTCAATGAAGATTTGTCATTCGGTTTTTCCACAGAGTATGTAAAAATATATGATGATGAACTAACACAGACTTTTTCTACGGATTCCTCAAGGGCAAGAGGGAGGGTAACAGAAGAGCTATGGATGGTACCTGTTGAGTTTTCAGGTTTCTTTAATATTCCGAATTTCACGGAAGACCTGGAAATATATCTCGGAGGCGGGCTCGGTGTTTATTTCGGGGACAGAGTAAGGAGCATACAAAATATAAAGACCACTACAATATCTAAAGAGCCGAGCTTCAGTTTCATAGTCTTAAGCGGTATGGAATTATTTTTTTCGAAACAATTATCGGGAGTCTTCGAAATCAGATTCAGACAGGGAGAGTACAGCGTGAAAAGCGAATATCCTGTTTCGAGTGTTACTGTCAGTGGAGTAACTTATCCTTTGGAAAAAAACTTAAATTCGAAAATCTTTGTTGACGGATTAAAGCTGAGTCTGGGTTTAGCATATAATTTTTAAACATTAATCTTTTATGAAAAAAATCATTACAGTTTTGACATTTCTTTGTGTAGTTTTATCCATACCCGGTAAAATTAAGACACAAAATAATACTTCGATTTCACTCATTTCGAAGTATAAGTTTTTTGTGAAAACGAAAATGGAGTTAAGAGTATCTGAGGCTACCGGTAAGATATCACTTTCCACAGGCTATGCTTCACTTGATGAAAAGATCGCCAAATACAACATTACTGAAATCAAAAGACAATTCCTTTTAAACAACGGAAATAAAAGTCTCTTTGAAAAGTATGAGATGTCCAGAATATATTTATTCAGTATTGCAGTTAACTCGGGAAAAATTTTACAGGATGCTGTTGAAGAATTTAACAAGGACTCTCATGTAGAGTATTCGGAGCCAAATTATATCGGAACCTCAGCTGGAGTAAACGAATACAGGTTTAAGAAACTATTTGAGGAGGATTTAACAAATAAGATACCAAACGATGAAATGTTTTACAGGCAATGGTATCTTCAGAACTCCGGTTCAGTCGAGCCTTCTTCCAGCGGAGGCAATGCAAAAATCGGAGCTGACATAAAAATGATCAACGGTTGGCAAATAGAGGAAGGAAGTGAAGAAGTAATTGTAGCGATCTTGGATTCAGGAATAAAAGATGACCATCCTGATTTGAGAGACAGAATATGGATTAATAAAAATGAAATTCCCAACAATGGTATAGATGATGATTTTAATGGTTACATTGATGATACAAAGGGATGGGATTTTGCATATGATGACCGCAGACCCGAAGACGGATTCGGACACGGTACAAACATCGCAACTGTGATAGGAGCTAACATTAATAATGGTATCGGCTATGCAGGAATTGACGGAAACTGTAAACTGATGAACTGCAAAAACCTGAATTCAGATAACAGCGGTGAGTATGGCTGGTGGGCTGAATCTATAAAATATGCAACAGATAACGGTGCAAGGATTATAAACATGAGCGAAGGAGGAGACGATTATTCAAAAGTACTAAAGACAGCAATTAGGTATGCTATGGATAACGGATCTCTGGTAGTGGCTGCAATGATGAATAAGGGGGATGACAGAGATTATTATCCCGCCAGTTATGAAGGAGTATTTTCTGTAGGAGCTACTGACACAGATGACAGGAGATGTAAAAAGTTTTCATGGGGAGGAGGCAGTTGCTGGGGGAAGCACATTTCTGTTGTGGCTCCCGGAAATAAGATTTACGGACTTGATTATGAAAGTGATTCTAATTATGAAGTATACTGGAGCGGGACATCACAGGCGACAGCGATTGTAAGCGGAATCGCATCCTTACTGCTGGCGCAGGATTTAACCAGAACAAGCGACGACCTAAAAAGCATTATAAAGATATCTTCAAAAGATCTGGTTGGCGATTTGAGAGAAGATACTCCGGGATGGGATCAGTTTTACGGATACGGTCGCGTTGACAGCTATGCAGCGCTAAGTTATGAAAATAAAAAAACAATAACAGAAGAGGAATTTAAACAGGATGATGAAGTAAAAGAAACGGAAGAAGAACCGGAAATTGAGAATAGTGAAATTAATGAAAAGGATAAACCTTCAAAAGCCAGTAAAGATAATCAGCCTTCGAAACCGGAGTAAAGTGTATGGAGTGCATGAAGTGTATAGAGTGTATGGAGTGTATGGAGTGTATGGAGTGCATGGAGTGTATAGAGTGTATGGAGTGTATGGAGTGTATAGAGTGTATAGAGTGTA
>CAYNTN010000214.1:0-5991 GCA_964399995.1 uncultured Ignavibacteriaceae bacterium | reverse complement strand
TCCATACACTCCATACACTCCATACACTCCATACACTCCATACACTCCATACACTTAGACATACTCAAACTTAGCTGTAAAGTGCCTCAAAAACTTCGGTTCTTCAATTATCTTCAATCCTCTCGCAGAATCTTTATCCTGAATTAATTTCTCAAAGACTTCAATCACATACTCGATATGGCTCTGCGTATAAACTCTCCTCGGTATTGCAAGCCGTACGAGTTCATTCGGAGCAGGGATGAGTTTACCTTTATCATCATATTTACCAAACATTACCGAACCAATCTCAACAGACCTGATGCCGCCTTTTACATAAAGTTCACATACAAGCGACTGACCGGGATATTGTTCTACAGGTATATGCGGATAAAAAGCTTTTGCATCCAGATAGACTGCATGCCCGCCGATTGGCCAGATCAACGGAACACCCATGTTATAAAGTTTCTCTCCGAGATATTCTGTGCTTCGGATCCTGTATTTTAAATAATCCGGGTCAAAGACTTCGCGCAACCCGATGGCAATTGCTTCCATGTCGCGTCCGGAAAGTCCGCCGTAGGTTACAAATCCTTCGGTAATTATAAGAAGATTTGTGCATTCATCGGATAAGTGCTGTTCTTTCAGCGCAAGGAATCCGCCCATGTTCACAAGCCCGTCTTTCTTAGCGCTCATCACGCATCCATCAGCCAGCGAGAACATTTCCTGAGCTATCTGCCTGTATGTTTTATCTTCAAATCCTTTTTCACGGTGTTTTATGTAATAAGAATTTTCAGCGATCCTGCAGCAGTCAATAAAAAAGTTCACTTTATAATTTCTGCATATCTCCGCAGCCTGTTTGGCATTCTCCATACTCACCGGCTGACCGCCTCCGCTGTTATTTGTCACGGTAAGGATTACTCCGCCGATATTTTCTCTCCCGTATTTGTTTATCAGCTCTTCGAGCTTTATTGTATCAATATTTCCTTTGAAAGGATGATACAGCATCGGTTCCTGCGATTCCGGAATTGGAATATCAATTGCTTCAGCTCCGGAAAATTCTATGTTAGCGCGGGTCGTATCAAAGTGCGTATTGCTGATGAAAACCTTCCCTTTACCGCCGAGATAGCCATAAAGTATTCGTTCTCCCGCCCTGCCCTGATGAGTCGGCAAAATATGTTCAAATCCCGTGAGATCTTTTATTTCTGTTTCCATTTTCAGCCAGCTCTTTGACCCGGCGTATGCCTCGTCGCCGTCAAGAATGGCAGACCATTGCTTTGAACTCATTGCGGAAGTTCCGCTGTCGGTAAGAAAGTCTATAAGTACATATTCCGAATGAAGTTGAAAAGGATTGTAATGCGCGTCTTTAAGATATTTAATTCTTTGCGCTTCTGAAGTAACGCTTATCGGCTCGACTGATTTGATTTTGAAGGGCTCGATTATAGTTTTGAAATCCATGTTCTAGTGTATTTTTGTAGTTAAGTTAAATCTTTATACAAAAATACAAATACACGAACTTGCGGAGTATGACTTATGTCATAAAATGAAAATTTATTTTTTGGTCGATTTCGTTGCAGTTAATTGGTAAAAAATTAGTTGATTAGTTAAATGGTTGAATGGGTATCAATAGAGCTCAAATCATTTTGCGGATAGGATTATTAAATTACACTGTCAGCGATGAAAACACGCATTTGGGATTTATAAATTTGATGGAAGTCAGACAACCACATCTTTTTCCTTTAACATACTCGACAATGAATTCAGTATAAACTCTTTGGCATCGAATATTTCCAGCATTACCGGTTCATTTTCAGAAGTATAATGGATGATCATATTTCCCTGATCTTCGGCATAATCAATTTTCTTATTTGATAATTCTATTAACAAAGCATCCGCATCTTTGCTGTATTTGACTTTAGTCATATCGGTTAATCCTTCCGGGATAGATTGTTATTATTAAAATAATGTTATTCTTTTCTTCATATACTACTCTCAAAACGTGTGTTTCGTCAATCCTCTTTTGAGCAATTAGTCTGTTCTTATAACCAACTTCCAGTTTTTCGGGATGAGTAACAATTTCTTCAACTAAGTTTTTGTCAACATCTATTCCGTGCTTTTTAAGAATCCCTATCTTAGCAATTACATGACTCGAATAAATTACATTCATAATAATCTGATCTAAACTTATGCACAATTCCGTTTAAAAATTATAATAATGTACAGTAAATATCAAACCATATTTTATTGTCCGGCAAAACTTTCGCTGTAAACTGCAGATTTTTCTCGCACCTGCCCGTAATGAATATTAAACATAAAGTGTTTAATTTTCTCAGAAAATTTCCGCGTGTATCTGCGAGAAAATCTTTTGTCCTTTGTTATAGATTCAATAGATCCAATCGAATCCGGTATAAAAATATCTTTATCTTAAAAAATAAAATGTGTATATTTTTCGCATATACGTATGATAGAACTGAAAGACATAACAGGTTTTGAATGGGATGAAGGAAATAAACAGAAAAGTTTAAAAAAACATAATGTAAGCATAAAGGAAGCGGAAGAAGTATTTAACAGTCAGCCTTTCATTGTATTAAGAACAGCATATCTGAATGAAGAGAGATTTCAAATGTTCGGTGAGTCAAAGCAAAGGCTGATCACCATAATTTTTACAATAAGGAAATATAAAATCAGAATAATATCCGCAAGAGATATGAGCAAAAAAGAAAGGAAATTTTATGAGGAGAAACTCAAAGAAGAAACTAAAGCCAATACCCGTCTTTATGTCAGAAGATGAGGAAAGAGAATTCTGGGATAAGGCGGATACCTCACAATATTTTGACTGGAGCACGGCTCAGAGGGTTGTATTCCCGAATTTAAAGTATTCCACAGAATCCATTTCACTCCGTATGCCTTCATCTATTTTAGACAGGATCAAAGCGATGGCAAATGAAAGAGATGTACCTTACCAGTCGCTGATAAAAATGATATTAGCTGACAGAGTAGAAGAGGAAATGGCGAAGTACAATGCAGGAAAAGGTAAATGAACAGCATACAAACCTGTCAGGATTACTCTTTTACTTTGATTTTGGAGACGATATTGTCTATTTTTGTTAAAAATAAATTCAAAACAGTAAATGCCATTAAGACATAAATCAGCTCAGAAAAGAGCAAGACAAACAATCAAGAGAACCGAAAGAAATAAAAAGGTCAAAGCTTTATTAAAAGGATCTGCTAAGAGAGTTTTGGAAATAAAAGACAAAGCCGGAGCTGAAATAGAATTACGGAAGACTGTTGCAGTACTGGACAGGGCAGCAGTTAAAGGGATCATTCATAAGAACAAAGCCGCAAATCAGAAGTCAAAACTAACTAAGCATATCAATAAACTCGCTAAATAAAGCAGACTTTCTGCCTCAAAGACTCAAAGGCTCTAAGAAATTATAACAAACATTCTTAGAGCCTTTGAGCCTTTGTGGTTAAATTTACTTATTCAGATAGGAAATTTTGTATTCCGTATAAACTTTCAACGCATTCAGAAACTCAGTCCAGCCGCTGCAGTTTGCAAACGCGCTCTTGACACCGGCTTCATCACCCTCCCAGCCGGTCTCTTTTATTTTCAGCTTTACTTTACCTTTACCGTTTTCAAAAATAAACTCAGAACGAATACGATAATCTACATTTGAGCCGTTCCATTCAAAAACAATTTTTTCATTGGGATAAACTTCGAGCACGTTTATCAGAGCAGCTTCTTCACCCCAAACCCATAAAACTTCACCTCCTTTATCAAGATCTCTTCGGGCGTCCGTGGTGAAATATTTTTTTACGATATCTCCTTTGCAGACATTGTTCCATACAGTATCAATATCTGCTTTTATCACAATGCCGACTGTGAAATGTATGTTGCTCGGACAGGATTTTTCAAAAAGCGGGTTGAAGCTATACTGTTTCATGATAAATTATTTTTTATAAGCTATTACTTCAATTTCTACTTTAGCATCCAGCGGAAGTCCTAAGACCGAAACAGTGCTTCTTGCCGGGAATGAACTTTGAAAAAACTCTTTATAAACTTCATTCATAGGTGTAAAATCTTTCATGTCCCTTAGAAACACCATAGTCTTTATTACATTGTCGAGAGATGAACCGTTATCCTCAAGTATGTTCTTTATATTTTCCAGCGCTTTCTTTGTCTGTCCTTTGACATCATCTGAAACCAGCTTCCCGTCAAGCCCAAGACCTACCTGCCCGGAAGTAAAAATTAAATTTTCAAAGCCAACTGACTGTGAATAAGGACCGATCGGCTGAGGTGCTTTGTCTGATAAAAGGATTTTTTTCATGTTTAATTACGAGTTAAAAGTTACAAGTTACGAGTTACAAATTACAAGTTACAAGTTACAAGTTATGAGTTATGAGTTATGAGTTATGAATTCGAAATAACAAATTACAATATTGAACATTGAGCATTGCACATTGAACATTGAACATTGAGCATTCACCTGTCGCACTTCTCCGTTATTCTCTCGAGATCATCGTTAGAATAATAATCAATCACTATCTCACCCGAGGCTTTGGTCTTCCTGTTGATCTTTACTTTCGTTCCGAAATAGTTTCTTAGCTTATCTTCGATGTTCTGAATATAAGGATCATAGATCTCGCCGAGTTTTACTTTCCTCTTTCTCTGTTTTTTAATTGAGGATTTAGTGATCTCTTCAAGATTCTTTACGGTGATGTTCTCATTGACTATTCTTTTCCATAGAATCAGCTGATCATCCAGATTGTCAACACGAAGAAGCATACGTGCGTGTGCTTCAGTGATTTCATTTTTCCTTAAAGATACTTTTATTTCAACAGGTAATTTTTGTAATCTTAAAAAGTTTGCAACAGTGCTTCTTTGTTTGGAAACTTTTTCTGCTATTTGTTCCTGAGTCAGATTGTAGTCTTCGGCAAGTTTTCTGTATGAATCCGATAATTCCATGGGATTTAAATCCTCACGCTGTATGTTTTCTATCAATGCAAGCTCGAGCAAGTTTTCCTCTGCTTCATTTTCTCCAAACGACTTTTCATAAATATATGCCGGGACTTTCTCGAGTCCTACCAATTTTACTGCACGAAGTCTTCTCTCTCCCGAAATTAACATAAAATCTTCACCGTCCTTCTTAACTGTTACAGGCTGGATGAGACCTTTCTGGCGGATTGAATCGGCAAGCTCATTTAACTTCTCAGTATCAAAATCTTCACGAGGCTGTGATGGATTGACTTTTATTCTGATGACAGGAATTTCAAAAATGCTCGCTTTTACTGAATCATCAACTAAATTCATGTCGACATTTTTCTCCGTGAATATTGCTGACAACCCTTTTCCGAGTACAGATGATTTATTGTCCATTGATTAACTCCCGTTAGATTTTAAATCATTTCCTTCAACTGCCGGCTGTGTTTCCTGAACATCAGCCGCAAGTACAAATCCGTTACGCTTCAGAAATTCCTTTCCCAGCTCCAGATAATTCATAGAGCCTGTTGATGAAGGATCATACATTATGATAGGCTTGCCGTAACTCGGAGCTTCGCCAATCTTTACATTCCTGAAAATTTTTGTCGTAAATACTTTTTCTCCGAAGAATTTTCTCAGCTCGGATTCTATCTGATTTGATAATTTTAATCTCGAGTCAAACATAGTAAGCAGATATCCTTCTATATTCAGATTCGGATTGAATACATTTTTAACATTCTTAATTGTATTCAGTAATTGTGACAATCCCTCAAGAGCATAATATTCACACTGAACCGGTATTAAAAGTGAATCAGCAGCAGTAAGAGCACTCACAGTTATCAATCCAAGCGACGGCGGACAGTCAATGAAAATGTAATCGTATGCATTGGAATAATTAGGGTCATTAAGATAATTTAAAATTTTATTTTTCAGAATGCTTTCGCGGGAAGGAATTTCAACAAGCTCGAGTTCTGCGGCAACTAAATTAATATTCGAACTTATCAGATCAAGATTACTTACCTGTGTCTTTTTAATAC
>CAYNTN010000213.1:0-6063 GCA_964399995.1 uncultured Ignavibacteriaceae bacterium | reverse complement strand
TAAACTTACTAAACTTACTAAACTTACTAAACTTACTAAACTTACTAAACTTTAAACTTACTAAACTTTAAACTTATTAAACTTACTAAACTTACTAAACTTTACTTAACTAAACTTACTAAACTTACTAAACTTACTAAACTTACTAAAGACAGGAGTCAGAAAAATTGTTTAAACCAACAAAACTATTTTTCACAAAAGGTGTAGGCAGGCATAAAGATTATCTGCAGTCATTTGAATTGGCGCTGAGAACTGCCGGGATAGAAAAATGCAATATTGTAACTGTATCAAGTATTTTTCCGGGTGGATGCAAGCGAATAACTGTTGAGCAGGGGAAAGAATTACTTGAACCGGGACAGATTACTTTTTGTGTAATGGCAAGAAATTTTACTAATGAGCCAAACCGTCTTATTGCAGCATCAATCGGTGTCGCGCTTCCCTCGGATGACAGTCATTACGGATATATTTCTGAGCATCATCCTTTTGGTGAGCCGGAAAAGATTTCCGGTGAATATGCCGAAGATCTTGCGGCAACAATGCTTGCAACTACACTGGGCGTAGAATTTGATCCGGCTACCGCCTGGAATGAAAGAGAAAATCTTTACAAGCAAAGCGGAAAAATTATAAAGACATTCAACGTTACGCAGTCTGCCGAAGGTGATAAGAACGGACTATGGACAACGGTCATATCCTGCGTCGTATTTCTTCCGTAAAGTGTTTTAAATAAACAGGAGTAATTTTGTCTAAAAAAATGTATATCGGAATAGGAGCCGGCATTCTTATCGGACTATCAATCCCTGCATTGCTGAGATTTAATAGAGAGGAAAATCTGTTTTCGGATGAAGATTTATCTAATGATAATGATATGCTTAATAAAGCAAATCATTATCTGATCCTTGCAAAAAATAAAGTTGATGAAATGGTTAATGAAGCTGAGCAAGAATCAAATTCACTTCTGACGGAGGCAGGAAGAATTCTATCGACTGCAAAGGAAAAAACGTCAGCCATTCATTTTCAGCATGAAAATTTTGCTGAAGAGGATATCGATAAAATAAAGGCTGAGATAGAAAAGAGCATAGAAGAACTTAATAAAAGGATTAGTGTAAGTGAATAAAAGTTAAGTCTATTCTTACTTAAATGCATATTTGCAGCAGGTCTGCTTTTGATTACATATAGGAATAAAAATGAAAAAATGAATAGATGCCGATTTTTTATTTGTAATTAGATTTTTAAAATTTTATATTATTCCACTTAAAAATTTAGTGTTCACGATATTTGTAGTTTATGTCTTTGTAATCAAATAATTATAACCCGTTCTTTCAGCTTCGGAAGTAGCTCACAACCATATTGAAAATCTTCCATGTTCAAAAAACTAATTAATTAAAGGAGACAAATTCTCATGAATTACTTTCCATAAAGCACTCTCAATATTTCAACCGGAAGACTCTTCCACCAATTGTTGTTCACTGTAGTAATTTTTTGATGAATCTTCCGAAAGGAGATTTTAAAAAAATAATTAAAAGAGATCAAATCTCTATGACACACTTTCCATAACGCTCAATACTTATTTATTCAGGGGAGAAACCTCAAAGTATCTTATGAAGCTGCCACTTTTATCCTGACCTTTCCTGACTATTATTCTTCAAAATAGTTCATTAAAAGAATTGATAAAGTCATTCGAATAATAATCGCTATAGTTCTTTCTCAAGACTGTCTATTATTTCATAAATTATTTAAATCTTTCTTTTTAAAAAATTTACATTAAAAAAATATTAATTTAAATTAAACCAAAAAAACTTATGAAAAAGCCATACAACTTTTTTAAGTGTTTTGTAATTTTAACAATTTGTTTTTTTACAGGTAATTTATTTTCACAAAGTGATCTCATTCCATTGGAAAAAAAGAGAGATACACAAAGGATCAATCCGCCGGCTGAGATGAGACCATTTAATAACAATTCAGATGCAATCACAATAAATGTACCCGGGACCTACGCTACAATACAGGCGGCAATAAATGCCGCGAATAACGGCGACATTATACAGGTTGCTTCCGGAGTTTATAATGAAAATATTACACTGAATAAATTTCTTCAGATCAGAGGTGCTAACTTTAACATTAATCCCAACACGGGAATAAGAGGAGCGGAGTCAGTCATTCATCCTGCTACATCCGATCCTGATCCTAACAGCATTACTGCAGTTACTTTCTTTTATATAACACCTTCCGGAAGCGGATCTATAATTGACGGGTTTACTTTCGACGGAGATAATCCCTCACTCACAAGCGGTGTAATAATGAACGGTGCAGATATAGATGCAGCCGAAGCCATTGGAGCTTATGACGGGATCTCTAATACTACCGTAAGCAATAACATTATTAAAAATATAAACTATGCGGGGATAGACTATTATAATTATACAAACGGTGGTGCATCAACTTACGATAACATAATTACAAATAATAAATTTGATAACATTATTCCATCACTGTACGGGATTGGTGTTCTGATTTATAACAACTGTTACACTTCTGTATCATACAATGTTATGACAAGAGTGCGGATTGGAGTTCAGACAGGAAATTTTTATAATGCTGATATCGGCACTAACCATTCCATTAATAATAATGACATTGAATCTTTCCGTCTCGGAATTTTCCATAATCTTGCTTATACAAATGCAACAGCTTATGATATAGTTGATAATGATTTCACAACAGTAACCGGGGCAACGAATAATCACGGTCTGCTGGTGTCTTCAATTGGAAGCGCAGTCGGTGTAAATCTTAACAACAATAATGTAACCGGAGCAAGAAGCGGATACAATTTCTGGAATTGCACTTCTACTAATACAGTGACTGCAACGGGAGGTATAATTGCAAATTGTAACATAGGAGTATTTGCAAATAATTATGACGGTTATAGTTCAAATGCCAATTCAAGTGTAACTGCAATGACCGGAGTGACAATTAACAACTGCGATACTTCCATCTGGATACGTGACAATGATCTTAATACTAACAATGCAACTATAGCACTGAATATTAATAACTCAACAAATTTTGTTAACGGTTCGGGGATAGGATTATTAATTGAAGGAGGGGATGCTTCTGTGATATTCAATGGTGCGGTACCTGTCGATTTTAATACTTCACTTTCCAAATACATACGTTTAGCAACAAACGGAACAAACGTTCCTTCGGCAAATATTAATGCTCAGACAGTTCATTTCGGAGGGTCGAGCGGAGCCGCTTTGTCCAATGCACAGTTATTTGCCGTTGAAGATAAGATCGATCATAAAATTGACTGGAACACACTGGGTTTTGTATCTGTGAAGGCTTTTAATAACTATGTAACTACAAACAGCACTTATCCGCCGAATACTTCAGCTCCATTAATCCAAACCGGTATTGATGCAGCATCTGCAGGTGATACTGTTAATGTTGGTTCAGGCACGTTCAATGAAAATGTAGCTTTAAACAAAGCCGTCACATTGAAAGGAAGCGGTACTTCAGTAACTACATTAGCGCCTTCGGTTTCATGTACAGGAAATGGTATTACTATATCATCTTCAAATGCAAACGTTAATGATCTAACTGTCACGGACTTTACATACGGCATCGTTACATCTGCTTCTACAATTAGTCTGTATAATGTAGAAAGCATTATGAACTGCCAGTACGGAATAAATACGGGCACAGGTACAAACGGATTAACGATGGTAAAATGTAAATTTAACAATAACATAAGCGGGGGCTGGCGCGCGGGTACCGCTGATATTGTGAATAATGTAGTTATGGATAGCTGTGAAGTTAAAGGGAACTCAAGCCCGGCAGCGGGATTCGGAATTTTCATTGCAGCATCAACTCCTGCTGCAAATACTTTTGATAACATAACAATAAAAAATTCTGACTTTAGTAATAATCTTAAGAAAGGAATGTATTTTGAAAAGCTGAGCAATGCATTGATTGATAATGTGACAATGAATAACAGCGGAACGGATGCATCTTATGGTTTCAATAACGGAATTGATGTAAATCTTAAGTATGATTCATATTCAAACATTATAATACAAAACTCTTCGATCACTAACTGCGGTTCAAATGGTACGGCAACAGACGTAAATAACCCTGCTGCAATTACCATCAAAGCGCGTGATGATTCTCCTTCCTATAATACAGATCCGGCGACACTGACAGGGTTCACTTTAAAAAATTGTTTTGTAAGCGGACCTGTGAACGGACTTCGTTTCGGGGAATTTAATAAAACCAATAACTCTCCGACGGGAAACACAGTTGAAGAAAATCATTTCGGAAATGGTTATTCGAATAAAGCAATAATTAACAAGACAGCAAATTTAATAGCTGTGAGCTGTAACTGGTACGGAACTTCAGCTCCCGCTGCAGTTGTAGCTCTTCACAGCGGCAGCTTAAATTTTCTTCCATATCTTGTAAACGGAACTGACAATGATCTTGGAAATCCGGGATTTCAGATTGTACCGGGTTCATGCACAGGAATCGGACCTGTTGTTAATTTAACGCAGAGCTTAAATTATGTTGCAATACAACCGGCAGTTAATGCAGCTTTTCCGGGCGACGTAATTGAGATTAGCGCAGGTTCATATAACGAAAGAGTTGTTATAAATAAATCTCTGACCTTGCAAGGTGTGGATAAAACAACTTGCATTATTACAGGTACAGGGTTAGTTGGAACAGGAAGAGGCATTCAGATAGACAATGGAATTACGGATGTAACATTAAAGCATTTTACTGTTCAGAATTTTGCCGGAGCAGGCGGTAATACTGATGCAGGTATATATGGAATCGGCGGGAATAATAATCTTCTGTTAAGAGGCGTGATAATTCAGAACAATGTTGGGGGGAGCGGATTTTATGCAAACGGTCCGGTGAACACAGTTACAATAGATTCAGTGACATCATCCGGACATACAACAGGAGCAAGAGGAATTGTTATATGGAACGGACTGAAAGAAAATATTTCAATTACAAACTGTGAAGTCTTTAATAACAACTGCTGCGGTATAGAACTTCAGGACGGACAGGCTTCGGGAGTTACTTTTGAGAACAATAACATACACGATAATTTTGATAACGGAATAGGAATAGTTGGACTTCAGGGACCGGGTGAAAATCTTGTTAAAGGCAACACTCTCTTAAACAACGGACGGTTCGGAATTGAAATAAAGAATCCTAACGGATCCGGACAGACAACAGGGGCAGGAAGAATTGTAGTAGAAAATAATAATGTGCAAAGAACAACAGCTATTGGTGCAGAATTACGTGACATCGCCGGTATTGCAGCATTCAGAAGAGCAGTGCTCGCGGGAAATGTTGATGTTCCTACAGGAGTTGTTATTCAAAACAACACAGTATCGGGATATGTACAGCCGAGTACGAGTGACGGTTTTGGAATAGTTGTAGAAGGTACGAATCATACAGTTAGTACAAACACTGTCAGCGGATGTGATGTCGGAATTCAGAGACAGGCAGGACATCTGCCTTATCCGGGAGACGGAGATCAGAGTAACTTAGCTGATACATATTTCGGAAGAGGAAATTCCCCGCAAAGCTGCGGAATAATTTTAACAGGAAATATCTTAACAAATACATTAAACACCAGGGATGTCGGCGGCGCAGGTGCGGGGTTAGTAACAAATTTAAACACAACTGAAACTTTCTGTTCAATTCAATCTGCAATAGATGATGCTCAGACCTTATCCGGTCATGTCATTGAAGCATCACCGGGAAGCTTTAATGAAAGAGTCACAATAAACAAATCATTGACTGTACAGGGAACAGATAAAGTGAACTGTGTAATTGAAGGTGCAGGGCTTGCCGGAACAGGAAAAGGAATTCAGATCAATAATGGAATTACAGGCGTTACAATAAAAAATCTTACCGTTCAGAATTTTGCAGGAGCAGGCGGCAATACGGATGCAGGTATTTACGGAATCGGAGGAAATAATAATCTTCTAGTCAGAAGCGTGATTATTCAGAACAATGTTGGCGGCAGCGGATTTTATGCAAACGGTCCGGTCAATA
>CAYNTN010000212.1:0-6080 GCA_964399995.1 uncultured Ignavibacteriaceae bacterium | reverse complement strand
TGTGTAGAGTGTGTAGAGTGTGTAGAGTGTGTAGAGTGTGTAGAGTGTGTGGAGTGAGTTGAGTGAGTTGAGTGAGTTGAGTGAGTTGAGTGTGTGGAGTGAGTTGAGTGGGTTGAGTGTGTGGAGTTTGTGGAGTGTTTGGATGTGGGAGTGTGTGGAGAAATACTTCATACACTCGATTCACTCGATACACTCCATTCACTCAACACACTCAATTCACTTTAATCTTCCTGATTTAAACTTTATTTTGCCAAAAGAATAATTTTGAGCAAAACTAAAGAGCTTATTTTTAAAGAAGAAATTATCAGTGACAGGCTCAAAGTTTATCTGCCCTTAAAATTACATCACATAAATTCATTTGCTGACGATGTGAAGGAAGGGCTGACTTCGGAAAATAAATTTCTTTTGCCGAAGTATTTTTATGATAAAAGTGGCTCGGAATATTTTGAAAGGATCTGTGAAACTGAAGAGTATTACCCGACACGAACCGAAATAAGTATTCTGAAAAATCTGTCTGATACAATCTCAGAAAGGAATCCTGATAAGAATTTAATAATTGAACTGGGAAGCGGAAGCTCGCTTAAAACCAATTATCTGCTGAGATCTTTTCTCAAAAGCCGCAAACATCTTACATATGTACCGATTGATGTTTCAAATATTTTAATTGAGAGTTCAAAACTTCTCACGGAAAAATATCAGGATCTATTTATTAAAGGCGTGATCTCCTTTTATGAAGAAGGAATGGAGTTCATAGTGTCTGATGATAATTCTTCGAAACTGGTTTTATTTTTAGGATCAAGCATCGGCAACTTTTCAAAGGAAGAGAGAATTGATTTTATGAAGATGCTGAAAAAGTATATGAATGAATCCGACAGGCTGCTTATAGGCTTTGATCTGATAAAGGATAAACATGTTTTGAACAATGCCTACAATGACAGGGAAGGATTTACTGCAAAATTCAATCTTAATATTTTGCAGAGAATCAACAATGAGCTTGATGGTAATTTTGATTTAACCAACTTCAACCATCTTGCATTTTTTAATGAAACAGAAAATAGAATTGAGATGCATCTTGTCGCAAATGAAAAAATGGAAGTCGAGATAAAAGGAATCGGAGAAACAATAAATTTTGAAGCGGGGGAAAAAATTCACACGGAAAATTCATACAAGTTCAATAATGAGATGATCAATCAGCTTGCGAAAGATTCAGGAATGGAATTTTCCGATTACTATACTGATGAGAAAGAATATTTTTCATTATGCGCATTTAAACTCAGGAAAGGAGGAGACTAAAATGCAGCCTATAGATGCGGTGTGGATAATAGGATTAATAGGAATCTTTTGGTTCTTGTTTATTAGAAAAGAGAACAGCTGATTTAGCTGATTTCATGATTACGCTGATTTGATTTTGAAAGGACTCTTAACTGACTCTATATACTAATTTGATTTTTGGAATAACAAACTTAACAAACTTAACAAACTTAACAAACTTAAAGAACTTAATTGGCAGACAATAAAATAATATTTTCAATGGTCGGAGTAAGCAAGATTTATCCGCCAAACAAGCAGGTGTTAAAGAATATTTATCTTTCATTTTTTTACGGTGCAAAGATCGGGATAATAGGGCTTAATGGTTCAGGTAAATCCACACTCTTAAAAATTATCGCCGGAATAGAAAAGAATTTCGAAGGTGAAGTACACTTCACAAAAGATTATTCAATAGGATATCTTTCACAAGAGCCGGAACTTGATGACACGAAGACTGTGAAAGAAATCGTCCAGGAAGGCGTACAGGATGTAGTTGACATTCTGAAGGAATATGAGGAAGTCAATAATAAATTCGCCGAGCCGATGGATGATGATGAAATGACGAAGCTAATTGAAAGACAAGGAGAGCTTACGGAAAAGATTGAGCACATGAACGGGTGGGAGCTTGATGCAAAACTTGAACGCGCTATGGATGCACTCAGAACTCCTGAAGGCGATGCTTTGGTGAAAAATTTGTCCGGAGGAGAAAGAAGGAGAGTCGCGTTGTGCAGGCTGCTGTTAAAAGAGCCAGATATACTTTTACTTGATGAACCGACTAACCATCTCGATGCTGAATCCATTGACTGGCTTGAACAGCATTTGAAACAATACAAAGGAACAGTCATTGCCATAACTCACGACAGATATTTTCTTGATAATGTTGCAGGATGGATCCTGGAACTCGACAGGGGAGAGGGAATTCCATGGGAAGGAAATTATTCTTCATGGCTTGATCAGAAGACAAAACGGCTTGAGATGGAAGAGAAGCAGGAAAGCAAGAGAAGGAAAACACTCGAGCGTGAACTCGAATGGGTCCGCATGTCCCCAAAGGCGCGTCATGCTAAATCAAAAGCGAGGCTGCAGTCTTATGACAGGATGATGAATGAAGATACAAAGAAGAAGGAAGAGCAGCTTGAGATATTTATTCCTAACGGTCCGAGACTGGGAAATAAAGTTATCGAGGCAGTGAATGTGTCCAAATCATTCGGTGATAAACTTCTTTATGAAAATTTAAATATATCTCTACCCCCTGCGGGAATAGTCGGTGTCATAGGAGCTAACGGAACAGGTAAGACAACACTTTTCAGAATGATACTCGGTACTGAAAAACCTGTGAGCGGGAATTTTGAAGTTGGTGATACTGTGAAGATCGGATACGTTGATCAGGCGCATACGGACATTGATTCCGAGAAGACAGTCTGGGAAGTTATTTCGGAAGGAAATGAATTTATTGAATTACAGGGAAAGCAATTTAATTCAAGAGCTTATGTGGCGAGATTCAATTTCAGCGGAGCAGATCAGGGAAAGAAGGTGAAAGTCCTGTCCGGAGGGGAAAGGAATCGTTTGCATCTTGCGCTGACTTTGAAATCAGAAGCGAATGTACTACTTCTCGATGAACCTACAAATGACATTGATGTAAATACTTTGAGAGCTCTGGAAGAAGGACTCGAGAACTTTGCCGGTTGTGCTGTTGTGATATCACACGATAGGTGGTTCTTAGACAGGATCGCGACTCACATACTTGCGTTCGAAGGCGATTCGGTTGTTGAATATTTTGAAGGAAGCTATTCGGAGTTTGAGGAATATAAGAAGAAGAAATACGGGAATGTAGAGCCGAAGAGGGTGAGGTATAAGAAGTTAGTTGATAGTTGATAGTTAGAAACTTCTGAAAAAACCTACAAGTATGGTAGGACAGACAATCTTGTCTGTCATTTTTTACTAATTTGGAAAAATTTGGAAACATTTCCGAAATATTGCGGAGAGAGTTAATTGATTAAAGTTTCTTTAATTTGTCTTAAATGCAAAAATGATTTCCTGAAGCTTGATGAATTCAATAAGTAAGTAATAATTTGTTAAAATCCCTTCCATTAGTTTTAATAAATTAATAAGATATGCGTTTAAAGCTTACCCTGAAGCAATCCAAACCTAAGCAGCTGATCCCGGCAGATTATCATTATGCGGTTACTTCATTCATTTACCGGACTATAGAGAAGTCTGATGCTGTTTATTCCGAGTGGCTTCATTCGAAAGGCTTTATGGATGGGAATAAGAAATTTAAGTTCTTTAATTTTTCGGATTTTTATATTCCGCAGAGAAGCTTTAATGTGCCGGGTAAGATTGAAGTGCTTAGTGAGAATCTTACTTTGAATGTTTCAATGCTGAGCGATAAAAGCATTGAACATCTGATCATCGGAATGTTTGAATCAGGTAGAATGAAAATATTTGACAACACTGCGGAAGCTGAGTTTTATGTGAAATTTATTGAAACTGTTCCCGAGCCCGAGTTTAAGGAAACCATGAAATACCGGATACTTACTCCGGCAGTATTCAGTAAAAAGGTAATTTATAACGGTAAAGAAAGCCCGCATTTTCTGAGACCGGATGAAGAAGATTACACATTATATTTTTTAAAAAATATTTCAGAGAAGTATAAAATTTACTCGGGTAGAGGGGAAGATATCGTTTCGCCGGATATGGAAATGGAAAGGACATCAGAATTTAAAAAGCATATCAGGACAGTTAGAGTGAAGGGGAGTCCTGACAACAAGATAGTTGGCTACAAATATGAATTCAAATTAAAAGCTCCGGCGGAAATTCACAGAATGCTCTGGATGTCAGGGATTGGTGTGAAGAATTCGTTTGGGTTCGGGTTTATCGGATAATGTGATCGTAGCACAGACTATCAGTCTGTGAATTGAATATAAAATGTGTTCGCAGCACAGACTATCAGTCTGTGAATTGAATATAAAATGTGATCGTAGCACAGACTATCAGTCTGTGGTTTTGATTCAGAGACTGTTTGTAGCACAGACTATTAGTCTGTGGTTTTGATTCAGAGATTGTTCGTAGCACAGACTATCAGTCTGTGATTTGAATATAAAATGTGTTCGTAGCATAGACTATCAGTCTGTGAATTTGAATATAAATGTATTAGTAGCACAGACTATCAGTCTGTGAATTGAATATAAATGTGTTCGTAGCACAGACTATTAATCTGTGGTTTTGATTCAGAGATTGTTCGTAGCACAGACTATCAGTCTGTGATTTGATTTATAATGTTCGTATATTATTTTACGATGATTAATTTTATGAAAGGAATGAATTATGACAATGACAAGACGCAATTTACCTCACTTATATTTTGAATTCGGTATTTACTTTGTGACATTCAGGTTAGAATCAACATTCCAAAAATACGATTCGATACTTGATTCAGGAAAATATGGAGCAGATTATTTAAAAAATGATAATGTATGTAAGATTGTAAAGGATTGCTTGCATTATCCTGATACTAAGGAATATACTTTGATTTGCTATACAATGATGTCAAATCACGTACATGTTGTATTCGAGTTATTGGAAGGAAACAAAGGTCTGGATAAGATTATGCAGTCAATTAAAGGTATATCAGCAAGGAGAGCAAATCTGGTATTAAATCGATCGGGAACATTCTGGCAGGATGAAAGCTTTGACAGATTGATCAGAAATGAAAATGAATTTTGCAAGGTAATCAGATATGTAATGAGTAATCCGGTTAAAGCAGGGTTAGTAAATAATTGGAAAGACTGGAAGAATAGTTACTGTAATTCTGAGTTTATGGAATATGTTGAAGAAATATTTTTATAATTTATAAAAATTTTACTCACAGGCTGATAGCCTGTGCTACCTTCCAATTTTTCATTTCACAAATCCAAAGAAAAATGTTTGACAAGATGCCGGTGTATGTTTATTTTGAATCCGGAATGTTGTAATTGTTTAAAATCTGCCGGCCATGCAGGGATCAAATAAAATAATTTAATTACTGCCGCGTCTTATGTTTAATGCATTGATTGATTTTGTATTTCCGAAGCTGTCAATAATTTCGGGAGAAAGGCTGCCGGATGAGAATTCGAATCAGTATATAAGTGATACTGAAATAAATTTAATCAGCAGGGTTACTGATGCAGATCTTGTTAATCTCAGTGAAAAGGTCATGTCTGATTATTCGTTCAGTGTGTTTGCGTTCAGAGAAAAAGATGATTTTTCAAAAATTATCTATGAATTAAAGTACGGGGGTATGAAAAGGCTTGGAGTTTATCTTGGCGAACTCCTGGGTGACAGTCTTAAAAATTATTTTGAGGAAATCAATATAGGTGAGTTTGAACTCATTATTCCCGTTCCTTTGCATAAAACCAAACTGAGAGAAAGAGGTTACAATCAATCTGATTATATCTGCAAAGGGATTAAGAATAAACTGAATATAAAAGTTTTTACTGATCTTGTGAAAAGAGTAAGACATACATCAACACAGACAAAGCTCAGCCGTGAAGAAAGAATAAAGAACATGAAGGATGCGTTTGAGATTAATGAGAAATATAAACATGTAATTGAAGGGAGAAAGATAATAGTAGTAGATGATGTTGTTACTACCGGTTCTACAATTAATGAAGTAGTTAAAGTACTTAGGTTTAATGGCTGCGGAGATTTACTGGCGTGTGTGCTGGCAATGGCGCGCTGATACTAATTACTAATTACTAATTACTAATTACTAATTACTAATTACTAATTACTAA
>CAYNTN010000211.1:0-6171 GCA_964399995.1 uncultured Ignavibacteriaceae bacterium | reverse complement strand
TCGAATATGCATTAATGGCATTAAAATTCATTTCAAATTCGGATCATAAATTGGTAACCGCCCGTGAGATCTCCGATACCAAAAGCATTCCGTATGATTTGCTTTCCAAGATTTTGCAGAAATTAAAAAATGAAAACATATTGGCATCTAATCAGGGAATGAACGGAGGATATTTCCTTGCGAAAAAGCCGGATGAAATTCCTTTGTTTAGCTTAATGTCAGCAATTGACGGCGATATTTCAATTGCAGAATGTCTAAATGAAAACTCGGATAAAGATTGCTGCATGGTTGAAATTTGTTCAATAAAATCACCGGTTTCCAAGCTTCAGAAAGAAGTAGAAGATTTATTTAAGAGAAAGACCATTTCCGATTTTGTTTAATTTAATTCATATAATTTAAATATGAAATTTCCTCTTTACATGGACTACAACGCAACAACTCCAGTAGATCCCGGTGTTTTGGAAGCCATGATTCCTTATTTTTGTGAAATATTCGGTAACGCTTCAAGCGCCAATCATAGATTCGGATGGGAAGCTGAAGAAGCAGTTTCAAAGGGAAGAAAAAATGTCGCTCAGCTGATCGGAGCAAGTCCGAAAGAAATTGTTTTTACCGCAGGTTCGACTGAATCAAATAATATTGCAATTAAAGGAGTCGCTGAAGTTTATTCTGGTAAAGGTAATCATATTATTACATGCACTACAGAACATAAGGCAATTCTTGAAACATGTAATTGCCTTGAAGCAAAAGGAATAGAAACTACATATCTTAATGTTGATGAAACGGGTTTAATTGATATTGAAGAATTAAAAAAAACGATTACCGATAAGACAATACTGGTGACAATAATGGCTGCAAACAATGAAATCGGAACTATACAGCCGGTTGAAGAAATAGGGAAAATTTGTAAAGAAAGAGGAGTTTTATTTCACACAGATGCAACTCAGGCAGTTGGGAAGATTCCGGTTAATGTTGAGACAATGAACATTGATTTAATGAGCATATCTGCTCACAAATTTTACGGACCGAAAGGTGTCGGAGCATTATATGTAAGGAGTAAGAATCCTAGAGTGAAAGTTTCGAAACAAACGCACGGCGGAAGCCAGGAAAAGGGTATGCGCAGCGGAACATTGAATGTTCCCGGGATTGTGGGTTTGGGGAAAGCATGCGAGATCAGTATGACAGTGATGGAGAAAGAGATGGAGAAACATATAAAATTCAGGGATAAAATAATTGACTCATTGATGAATCTGGAAGGTGTTTATCTCAACGGGCACAGGACAAAAAGACTTACTAACAACATCAATATCAGCATTGAATTAATTGACATAAATTCATTGCTTGGTGAAATGAAAGACATAGCAGTATCAACCGGAAGTGCGTGTACGTCGGCTTCCATGGCGCCTTCTCACGTTTTAACCGCAATCGGAAGAAGCAACGAATTAGGAAGGTCATCTCTGAGGATAAGTTTTGGACGATTTACTGCTGAAGAGGAGATTGACTATTTGATTGATAAATTAGCCTCGACTATTGTAAGACTGAGAAAAGAGTCACCGGTTTATCAGATGGCAAGAGAGGGAATCATTTAAAAGAGCATTACATTATAAAAACTGAAGTTCAATTTTTAAAATTAATAAGAGGTAAAATTTAAAATGACAGAAACAACAGAATTTATCGCAGGAGTCAGTGAAGACGTAAATATAACAGAAAAAGCCATTAAGGAGATTAAGAAATTAATGGGTGAGAATAAAATTCCGGAAAATTATGGTTTGAGAGTCGGTGTAAAAGGAGGCGGATGCTCCGGACTTACATATACTCTGGGATTTGATCCTGAAGAAAGAACCGGAGACAATGTAATTGAAAAAGACGGAGTCAGGATTTTCATAGATATGAAGAGCAATCTGTATTTATCCGGGACTGAAATAGATTTTACTGACGGTCTGACAGGCAAAGGTTTTGTATTTAACAATCCTAATGCCGTCAAGACATGCGGCTGCGGAAGTTCGTTCGGAGTTTAATCTCTGCAGTCAATGAAAATAAGAGGCAGTTTTTCCAGAAGAAGTTTTATAAAAAGCTCATTGTTGGGAATTGGTTTGCTGACTCTTGAAAAAAATTTAAATCCGTTAAAATTCAAAAATAAATTTAATAATAAAAAAGGAGATATTAAAAAAATGGCTTATGAATGGAAATTTAATAAAAGACCTTACACAGATGAAGAAGCAAAAGAATTGCTTAAAATTGTAATTGATGCCGAGACTTCAGACTGGCATTATAATACTCATCACAAAGGTTACGTTACATTTTTGAATAACATTGAAAAAGATCTTGAAACTGCAGACAGATCAAAGGCAAACGGAAACTACAGTCAGATCGGTGAGCTCAAGAGACGCCAGACATGGAATCATGCAGGTGCTTTACTTCATGATGTTTACTGGGAAGTTTTAGGGGGCGACGGTGATACATCAAAAGGACCGGAAGTTGTTGCGGCGATAGAGAAAGAATTTGGTTCGATTGATAACTGGAAAGCTGATTTTAAAGCGACTGCAATTTCCGCCAAGCTGTCCGGATGGGCTGTATTAACCTATGACATGCTTTACAGTCAGAGACTTCTGGATGTTCTCGTTGACGAGCATCATTACGGAGCAATCTGGGGTGGAATTCCTATACTATGCTGTGATGTATTTGAACATGCATATTATCATAAAGACGGACCGGCAAGAGCATCATACATTGACAACTTTTTCAAAAACCTGAACTGGGGAAGAATTAATGAGAGGTATAAAAAATATGCAAAGTAAATTATGAATAGTACACATCTTATCTGTCCATTTTTAATCAAATAAATACTGAGATTGAGAATACCAATTGTAAAAGCAATCAGCATTGTATTAATTTTTGCTTTTATTTCATGTGATAAAAAAGATGAGCAAATTTCAGATCATAAATCAGGAAAAGACTTTTCATGGAAATCAGAATTGAAAACTGCTGACATACCTGATTCACCTATAAAAGGTTTTATCGGAGGAAAGGAGATCAAACTTGATTACATCAATTTTGAAGAATGGAGAGGAAGCGGAGACAATGTTCTGAACTTTGGAGACGTAAAACCTAAAAATAACTGTGGGTTTGTCGAGAATGATAATTCATTTCATCTGATTCACAAAGGAGGCGAAATAAAAACCGGTGAATTATTGAAAGCAAGCTTTGATCAGAACCTTGACGGATATGTTGCCTATTATAATACTAAATCAGAAAACCCGGGCAACCAGACTTCGTCCCCCTGGAATTGCGCTTTGATAATTACCGGAATGGATGAAAAAATTGTAAAAGGAAAAATTGCAATTTGTTTTAAAGATGACAATAAAAACTGGATTGCCGGTACATTCGAGGCAATCAGATGTCAAAATTAAATTTTTTTAAACAATTAAACAAAATTAATGAAAGAAATAATTATTGTTTTAATTTTTGCATTTTTTGTTTCACTGAACGGCTGCGGTGATAAGAGCGAAGTGTCCGGGGAGAAAAAAGATCTTTCGGCTAAAGAAGAAAAGAAAGATGAAGGCACTTCTTCCAAAGATACTGAGCTTAAAGAAAAAAAAGAGTCGAATTCTTCAACCGAAGCTGCCTCCGAAGAAGTTAAAACCAACGAACTGGGAATGACACCGGGTATGCCGTCAAATTTTCCATCGGATGTTCCTCAGCCTAAGAATGCAAAAGTTATCGGTTCTTTGACATCATCAGAAGGCACAATGGTGACTTTTGAATCCAATGATAAAGTTCAGAGTATTATTGATTTTTACAAAACGGAAATGAAAAATAACGGCTATACAGTTTCCGAAGACGGCGAATTGATTACTCCTGACAAAGGCGGGTTGATAAACTGGAAGAAGCAGGGTAAAGAGGTTCAGCTGGTTTTGGGATATGATGAGGATAAAAAAATCAGTTCGCTAGTGATAACATACAAATAGCTAAACTTCTAAATGTAATTACTAAAACTTCCGTTGGATTAAAATCTTCCGGGAGTTTTTTTCTTTAAAAAATTTGATCAGTAAAAACGAAGTAAAAAATATTTTAATTACAAGAACAGATCGTATTGGCGATGTAATCCTGACGCTTCCGCTTGTTACAGCAGCTAAAGAAATTTTTAAAGATGCAAAAATATTTTTGCTCGTAAAGAAAAATTTAAAAGATTTATTGTATGATTATGAAGGGATTGATGAACTGCTGATAGATGAGGAAGTGAGTACATTTTCGGATAAGTACAGTCTATTTACTAAAAAGAAACCTGATATGGTAATAAATGTGAAACCTAGGTTTGACCTTGCATTGTTATTTTTTCTGCTAAGGGTAAAATACAGAATCGGTACAGGTTACAGATGGTATTCTTTTTTATATAATTACAGGGTTTATGAACACAGGAAGGAGTCTGTAAAACACGAATCGGAATATAACCTTAATCTTCTAAAGCATTTCTTCAGTGAAGTAAACACTGTTAGAGTATTTAATTTTAAGTATTCAAAGGAAGAAAAGAATCTTCTTGAAACAAAATTAGAAATATTTAAATTTAGTTTAAAAGATAATTTTATTATTATTCACCCGGGAAGCGGAGGTTCGGCAAAGGATCTTCCAAAGGAAAAATTTTCGGAATTCATAGATTTATTTATCAAAGAATTTCCGGGTTACAGAATTGCAATGACAGGTTTGAACGGTGAAAGGATTTTGACGGAAATTATTTTAAGCAACGTTGATAAGGAACTCAGATGTGATATTTTGGATTTAACGGGTTATTTATCTTTAAGAGAACTTATGATACTGACCGATCATTGCAAATTATTTGTTGCAAACTCAACAGGACCAATTCATATTGCAGGAGCATTGAACAAAAATGTAATCGGATTTTATCCAAATGAAAAGCCAATGAGTCAAACGAGATGGAAACCGCCGGGGAGGAATGTCAGAATTATCAGTCCTGTTTTAACCGATGATGATATGAGCAGCATTAAAGCCGGGGATATTATTGAGTCTGCAAAAAAGATTATTAATTAAATGCAGGAACTTGTTCTCAATAACCAGTGTAATATCTTTATATTAAATAAATCAAACATAATATGAAAATCAAATTAGCATTAGGTGTATTTATATTTTTATTTTGTCATGAATTTGCTTTTTCACAAAGCACGGGTGAAGATAAAAATGAATTTAGAAAGATTGAACAGAATGCATTCAAGCCGGGAGAAAAGCTTGTGTTTGAAATTAATTACGGATTTGTCACTGCAGGTGAAGCTGTGATGGAAATTGATCCGGTTTATCAAACAATGAACGGAAGGAAATGTTATGACATAAGATTTACGGTTAATTCCACTTCAAGCTTTGACTGGGTTTACAAAGTCAGAGACTTTTACAGAACATATGTTGATGCTGAAGGTTTGTTTCCATGGAGGTTTGAACAGCATATAAAAGAGGGAAATTATCAGAGAGATTTTGAAGCGATATTTGATCAGGAGAATCATAAGGCGAAAACATTTACCGGAGAAAAGGATCCGAAAAAATTTGAAGGTGAGTTTGATATTCCTGAATATACGCAAGATGCAATGAGTGCTTTTTATTATTACAGAACTTTTGACTATAATAAAATGAAAGAAGGGGATATTACAACAGTTCAGAATTTTTATAAAGACAAAACATATCCGCTTCAGGTGAAATATCTTGGCAAGGAAACGATTGAAGTTCCTGCCGGCGAGTTCCGATGCGTAAAGGTCGAGCCGCTGGTTCAGGAAGGAGGGTTGTTTAAGAGTGAAGGTTCAATAATTGTCTGGATGACTGATGATGACAGGAAAATTCCTGTGAAAGTAAAAACGAAAGTCGTAATCGGATCTATAGATGCAGACCTGAGTGAATATTCCGGATTAGCCGGACCGCTGAAAGCAAAAGAGTAAACTCTGCTTCCATCTTTTATCATTGCTGAACTATATGTAAATGATAATATAATTTCTTGGCTTTAAACTTGTAAAAATTTTGCATTCTAAAACAATCTTAAGAATCTTATAAATCTTATGAATCTTATGAATCTTACAAATCTTACGAATCTTATGAATCAAGAATGAAGATCTCAGAATTATTCTATTCTATACAAGGCGAGGGTAAAAGAACCGGCTCGCCTTCGTTTTTTATAAG
>CAYNTN010000210.1:0-6206 GCA_964399995.1 uncultured Ignavibacteriaceae bacterium | reverse complement strand
ACTGTTGCCTCGACCACTTTCTCAAACGGCGTATCCTGATATTCATATGCTTCTACTGTTGTTGATTTTACCTGCTGTAATAATTCAGTAAAAGGAATGTCGCTGTTTACCTCGCTGCGTAAGGCCAGTGTATTGACAAAGAAGCCGATCAGATTTTCCGTTTCCTCCTGCTGACGCCCGGCAATAGGACTTCCGACAATAATATCATTCTGTCCGCTATAATTATGAAGCAGTACTTTGAAAGCTGAAAGAAGAGTCATGTATAAAGTGGTTCCGTTGCTCTGACTAAGCTTTTGCAGCTGTTCTGTTAAATCCTTACTTACTTTAAAACCTATGGATGCGCCTTTGTAACTTTGAACTGCAGGTCTGCTAAAATCTGTGTGCAGTTGTACTGGCTCGGTTCCTTCAAGCTTTTGTTTCCAGTAATTAATCTTCTTTTCTAATACCTCACCCTGCAAATGATTTCTCTGCCACAAAGAATAGTCCGCATACTGAAGAGGAAGAGGCAATAACTTTGCTTCCCGTCCTTCTTCAAAAGATTCATACAGCTCAGCAAATTCCCTTACAATAACACCTGTTGACCATCCGTCGGATGCAATATGATGCATAGTTACTACAAGCAAATGCTCGTCTTCATCAAGCCTGATCAGATCAGCCCTGAGCATCTCATCCGCTGACAGGTCAAACGGAACATTGACAAGCTGCTTTATAAAATTATTCAGTTCATCAGGGTTATTTCTGTAAACCGAACCGTCATGTTCTCCTAATTTCCATCCGTCTTTTTCTTTAATGTGCTGATAAGCTTTCCCTTCATTTATAAGAAATACTGTCCTTAGAATTTCATGTCTGTTTACAATCTGCTGAAATGCAAAGATCAAAGCTTTCTTATTAAGTTTTCCTCTTAACCTTATCACCGAAGGAACATGATATTGAATGCTTCCTTCCAGTTGATCCAGGAAAAATAAGCGTTCCTGGCTAAACGACAATGGAATGAAGTTTGGTCTGACTTGTTTTTCTATAATAGAAATCAGCTTCTCAGCCTCCGGATGATTTTTCTTAGATTCAATTAAAACCGCTAATTGTGAAATGGTTGGCTGTAAAAATATGTCAGTAATCTCAAGCTGAACTGAAAAGTGGGAAGATATTCTCGAAAGAAGCTGAATGGCTTTTATGCTGTTTCCTCCGGTCAGGAAAAAATCATCATTCTTATCAAAATTGCTGTGACCCAGTAAACTTACCCAAAAGTCTGAAAGAATTGCCTCTAATCCTGTTTCCGGAACAGAATAATTCAACTTTTCTGGATCTTTTGCCTCAGAATTTATTAAGTTAAGTAAATCTTTTCCGGTTTTACTTTTGAGTGTTTTATTAAATTGTTTACTATCCATAAATTCCTTGCTGCAACTCAACAGCAGCTTTAAAAAACGTATATTTTGAGTTAATTAAAAGACCATTCAGAATTGGAAATTAAACCGCAAGAAGTTTTTTAATGTGAGTAATATTTAAGAATCATACTTTATCTTAAGAGCAAAGCAAATTTTCCCCAAAAATTAATTGTGACATTCATATATGTTCAACCTCCATTCTGAAAGTATGAAATTTTTAAGAATTTTAAACATCTAATTCCTAAATCTGCAATATTTATTTTTATAAATTTAAAGCGTATTTAAAAAAATAAATTTCATAATCTTTATTTATTTTCTATTTACACTCTTTTTAGACTAACGGGTTGGATAAATTAAGTGTAAAAAAGAGTAAAATAAAGGGTAATTTGATAATTAGGTGCGTTTGAGTGCATTTGGTGTGTTTGGTGGTGTAAAGACTTTTAAAGACTGGTTTGAATATTGATCAAACAGGTAAAAAATTAACCGCTTCACTTTCCGATACAGAAATTCCTGAAAATGTTATTGAGTATCTCATCATTTGTCACTTCGCCTGTTATCTCTCCGAGATGACGAAGTGCGTTTCTTAAATCAACCGAAATGAATTCACCGCTCATACCTTCGTCAATTGTTTTAACAGCATTTTCAAGAGATGAAACTACATTCTCCAGGCATAACTTGTGACGAAGGTTTGTTAAAATAATTTCATCTGAAGAAAATTTTGCATTACCTGACATAACGGTTTGTACCATTTCTTTTTTTAGCCGATCAATCGTCTCAGGCTTAAGTAAGGAAATTGCAGATGGGTTATCATCGAATTTTTTTTCGGCTAAATCACTCTTTGAAAATGCCAGTATTGCCTTCTTATTTTCGAAATTCTTATTGAAGAACATTATAGACTGCGAAATGTTTTTACCGCTTTCCGATGAATCGATGAGATAAATAATTAAATCCGCCTCTTCAATTTTTTCATGACTGCGCTTGATGCCTTCGCTTTCAATTTCATCTGCTGAACTTCTTAATCCGGCAGTATCAATAAGTTTAAACAGTATTCCGTTTATGATAATGCTTTCTTCAATGTAATCCCGCGTTGTGCCTGCTATCTCACTGACAATTGCTCTGTTCGTTTTAAGCAAATAATTAAACAGTGAAGACTTACCGCTGTTTGGCTTTCCTGCAATGACAAGGTTAATTCCTTCTCTTATAACCTTACCGGTAATATAAGTGCCTGTAATTTTTTTCAAAACCTCATTTACATTTTCTATTTTAGATTTTATTTCTTCTTTCTTTACAAGCTCAAGACCTTCTTCTGCAAAATCCAGCTCGAGTTCAACCAATGATACGATATTGATAATATCCTGCCTTGTTTTTTTTACAAAATCCGAAAGTGAACCTTCAAGCTGCCTGATTGAAGATGAATGAGCAGAATCTGTTTTTGATTTTATCAAATCAGCAACAGCTTCCGCCTGCGAAAGATCAATTCTTCCGTTTAAAAATGCTCTCTTTGTAAATTCACCCGGCTCGGCATGTCTGGCTCCTCTTGATAAAATTAATGAAAGCAATTTTTGCGCAACATAAACACCCCCGTGTGAAGAAATCTCTATCACGTCTTCACCAGTATATGAATGCGGATTTTTGAAAATGGAAATTAAAACCTCGTCAACCAAACTATTATTGTCGAAAATATATCCGAAGTGAATTGTGTGGGAGTCAAATTCACTGATCTTTATTGTTTTGTTCTCCGATTTATCAGTGAAAAATAAATTTTCAATTATTGAAAAAGCAATTTTACCTGAAATCCGGATAACGGATATTCCGCCTTCACCTATCGGAGTTGAGATTGCCGTTATGGTGTCACTATGCATTAGTTGAGTAAGTTGAGTAAGTTGAGTAAGTTGAGTAAGTTGAGTAAGTTGAGTAAGTCATTTTAATTTAATTCTTTTCGCTTTTTTAGATAGCTTATATAACCATTCAGGATTTTAATTACATTGTAAACTTTAAATTTCAGATCAATAAATTTATCATTATCAATATAGTTTTCGTCTAAAGAAATAATTAAGTGATCAATTAATTCATATAACGATCCTCTTGCATGACGACAAAACTGAATACCTTCCTGGTAATGAAATCTTCCGTATCCCTCAGCGATATTATTTGTTACTGATCTGGCTGCTCTTATAATTGATTGGTTAGTTTGTACTTTTCGTCGTGCGGAAAGGTTTTAAGAATTCGGGATAAATCCATTCTTAGCTCTCTGGCTTTCTTCCAAACAATTAAATCTTCAAATGTAGACCTGGTAATATTGTAATCCATAATTTAATCCTAACATATAAATTAATTATCAAGAACTTAATCAAGCGATTAAACTTACAAAACTCACTTAATTAACTCAACATATTTAACTAACTCACCAACTCACCAACTTAACTAACTCAACCTACTCAACCTACTCAACCTACTCAACTTACTCAACCCACTCAACCCACTCAACCCACTCAACTAACTCAACTTTTCTTACGAAGTATCAACCAGATAAAAACAGGTGCTCCAATAAACGATGTAACTATTCCCACAGGAATTTCCGCAGGAGCAATCACTAAGCGAGCAATTGTATCCGATATTAATAAAAACATTGCTCCGAGAATAATTGAACACGGAACAGCATAGCGGTAATCTTCTCCTATCATAAGTTTCGATAAATTTGGAACGATCAATCCGACAAAACTTATAATTCCCGCAATGGAAACAGCACTGGCGGCGAGCAAAGAAGATAGTATAATTGAAATTTTTTGAATTCTTTTTAAGTTAAGTCCGAGGGAAATGGAAAGCTCTTCTCCGAGATTTAAGACATTAAGATCTTTTGAAACAAAAACAGAACCTGCCAGTCCTGTGATCACAAAAAATATTCCAATTGAAAATTCATTCCAGCCTTTACCGGAAAATCCGCCGTTGAGCCAGTATAAGATCTGGTTGACAGAGCTTCCGGAGATCAAGAGTAAAAATCCGTTGACTGAAGAAATCAAAGCGCTGATCGCAATTCCGGTAAGAATGATCTTATTGGTTGAAATAAAATTCGAATACTTGCTGCCAAGACCTCTTGCAAAATAAAAAATCAAAGTTGTAGTAATCACTGCAAACAAGAATGAAACGGGGGTAATAAACATGAAAGAAATTGAATAAGGTAAAATGAAAATCAATATCGCTCCGAGTCCTGCTCCTGCTGAGATTCCCAGTAATCCCGGTTCGGCAAGATTATTTCTCAGCATACACTGTAAAACGATTCCCGAGCATGAAAGTGATGATCCGACCAGCATCGTATTCAAAACCCTAGGGAGCCTGATGTCAAGTAAGATCTTTTTATCGGTCACATCGGTTGAGGAAAATATGTTTATTATTTCCCCGAATGAAATTGATACGCTGCCAAGCGATAGTGAAAGAAGAAAGCTTAGTAATAACGCAGCAGTTAAAGCAGTTAATATTAATACATTTTTGGACAATAATTAATAAATTTAAATAAGTATTTATATACAATATATTAAAACGAAATCCATTGCTTAATGAATAAATTTGGCTCACAAAATATAAAAATCGCTTTAATTCTGAGCGGTGTGCTGATAGCACTTGTCGTGCTGTTTTATACTCAAATTCTTGCGCAGAAAATTCAAAAACGTGAGCGTGATATTGCAGGACTATATGCAAAATCGATGGAATACCTTGCCAATGATGAGAACTCATCCGGAGAATACGGATTCATTTTCGATCAGATAATTCCGCAAATTGATTTTCCTATAATTGCAACCGACCGGGAACAGAAAGAAATCATTCTTACAAAAAATGTTGATTACGATACTACTCTGCCCGATGCAAAGAAGAATGAGATCCTCCTGAAAAAGGCAAAGGAAATGGATGAAATAAATCCGCCAATTGTTGTTTCTTATAAAGATTCAATAATTCTGAATTATGTTCATTACGGACAATCCAGCCTCGTTACGGAACTAAAGCTGCTTCCGGTTTTTGAATTTGTAATAGCAGGAATTTTTGTTTTTCTGGGATACATTGGATTTTCATATATAAAGAAGAATGAACAAAGCAATATCTGGGTGGGTTTGTCCCGTGAAACAGCGCATCAGCTGGGGACTCCTTTATCCTCTCTGTTAGGATGGATTGAAATGCTGAAGAATATAGAACCACAGACCGAAGAGCTTAAGGAAATAACTCATGAGATCAGCAATGATATTGATAAGCTGAATAAAATTGCAGGAAGATTTTCTAAGATCGGCTCACAGCCGAAGCTCGAAGAACAGAACGTTACCAGTGTCGTAAAGAAAGTCTCTGATTATGTAGAAAAGAGAATTCCATCGCTTGTAAGCTCTGACGGAAAGGTCACAAAAAAAATCATGGTCGAGATTAACGGCAACGGCGAAGCTAATGCAAATATAAACAGCGATCTGTTCGAATGGGTGGTCGAAAACCTGCTGAAGAACGCTCTCGATGCTATGGAAAAATCCAACGGTAAAATTGTTTTCAATATCTTAAATTCAAAAGAAGATATTGTAATTGATGTAACTGACAACGGAAAAGGAATTGATCCGAAATTCAAGAAGGATGTTTTCAGACCCGGCTACTCAACCAAGACACGAGGCTGGGGGCTGGGATTGAGTCTGTCAAAAAGAATAATAGAAGACTATCATAAAGGAAAGCTTATGCTTGTAGAATCAAATTTGGGAAAAGGAACAACTTTTAGAATCAAGCTTTTTAAAAATTAGTTGATTGGTTGATTGGTTGATTGGTTGATTGGTTGATTGGTTGATTGGTTGATTGGTTGAT
>CAYNTN010000209.1:0-6232 GCA_964399995.1 uncultured Ignavibacteriaceae bacterium | reverse complement strand
ATCCAGAAATAAGCTAAAATTGAAGCATCTGGATTCTTCGCTTCGCTCAGAATGACAAAAAATGCGTTTTGCGAAACTTCAGTAACTAATTAATTAAATAAATATATGAAATATCTTTTTGCGGTTTTGTCAATTTTTATTTTTGCATCCTGCAATCCCATGAAAAAGAATGTGATGGAAGATATAGCCGATGATGTAAAGGAAGTTATAATATCAGGAACCGGCGGGGAGTATTTTGTGATATCAAAAGAAGAGATCTTTCAGGCGACTTCAAAATCTGATAAAGGAGGAATAAGACAGATTACAGGTTATGATGAATACCGAATTTCAAGTTATGACCTGAATACAGGAAAGTTATCAGCAAGAATAGAACTCGGGGACAGAAAGGAACATGAATGTACATTTTTAGGGAAGACGGAAGGCAGGCTCTGGTATAAAAGTGTTGATAAGAATCTAGGCATACACGCAAGAGAACCGAAAAATCTTTCTGTAATAATTACGCAGGAGAAAATCATGGAAGCAAATCCGTTTTTAAAAAATAATCTTAGTCAGCCGGAGTGGAACAGCATAGGAAACTATTACGGATTTGACATGGAAAAAATGATGCCGATGGTATCCGACAATTCAGGATTTGTATATCTTATCAATCCTGTAAGTCTTAAAGCTGAAAAGACATCACAATCAATTGAGAATTTCAAATACGATAATACTTGTCTTTCCACTTCCGCGAAACTAAATGCGGAGAATTCAATTTATCTTCAGGGCACCCCGAGAAATTATTTAAATATTTTTAATAAGGAAATTAAAGATGTTTCATTTCTCAAAGGGGAAATTATTAGAAGTTCAAATATTCTCAGTCCGTCAGAAGCAAATCAGGATTTCTATGAACCTTATAAAAATGAAATTGAAAAGTACCGGAAAGAAATAGATTCCATTCAGAATTACCTTAACCATACAGACAAAAACAGTAATGTTCCTGACGACAAAAAATTTTATAATAATAATACTACTTATGCTAAAAGAAACATCGGCTATCTTGAGGATAAGATAAAGCGTGCTCAGGAGAATATGGAAAGACAATATCAAAATGATAACTACGATATAGTTTCAAAAGACAACGGTATATTCATTCTCAGCCAGACTGATGTTACGGATCAGGCAAAGGTAATTATCTCAAAGGTGAGGATAAATAATGATTCAACAGTTACTCAGTCCTGGCAGACTGAACTTCAGAATATTTACAGAGATCCGGACAAGGGGTTTGACAGATCTTCGTTTGAAGTTGTTTTCTCGAAAGGTGATCCAAGCCTGAGTACGATGAGAGTTGTCAGCGGTGAAGGAAAACTTATATTGATGTATATGCTGAGGGCTGTATGTATCGATATGGAAAGTGGAAGTATTCTTTGGGATATTGAATTGAAATGAAAACCGGCATCAGCTGCCTCCTCTTCTTCTATACACCTCAAAGCTATAACCAAAACACATCCTTAGTATTTTCTTCAAATTTTTCTTCGGTATGAACTTGCCGTATCTTTTCTAATTCTTCCTTAGTCGCTGCATTCTGTATTTCATTGAACAAAATTCTTTCTTCAAACCGGATATGCATTTCCAGTTCAGTTTGAATCTCCTTTAAATTCTCAACATCGGACGTATCTGAAAACAAATTTGAAATTTTTCTATGGTCGTCAATTGCCTGTTTGATTAATTCATTATCTTTTCCTAAGACAGGGAAAACAAATTTTTCTTCAATTTCAAAATGAGGCAGCAGGTGATTTTCATAGAACCAGTCTGCATAGGATTTGATCCTCTGTAACGGAATTCCTTTTGAAAATCCTGTCCTGATCTTCCAGCAAAGTAACAGGCCATGATGATGGTCCCTGCTCAGCGGCTTAAGAAATTCATTTCGTTTAATTGGATTATCTGTATTCATATTTTTTTAATGTTACTCAATACTTGATTATTCAAACCATCACCTGCTCAGATCAGTAATAGTTTTTGTCCAACGTTTAAAACTCCTGTATTGGTAACGGTGCAGTAAACTCCGGCATAGTTCTGACTAATACGGATAGTTGATTCCATCACTCGCGGATCGGACTCTGCGGTTGCCGGGTCGAAATTGATCATCACACACCGTTTGTCTTTCATTATGACATTCACTGCCGGAGCATTTATCTCTTCTCCAAACCTTATGTTTCGTCCGACCCATTTGTCTTCGGCGAACGGCTCATCATTCAGCGTATCGATTACTAAGTTTGGCCGGAAGCGCTGAATTTCAAGCGGTCGCCCGGCTTCCTGTTCAATTCGCCGAATCGTAGCGAGACTGATAATAGAAATACTTGCTTCGTCAAAGATACCTTGCCTGAACTGCATTAATTCAACTTCAGCTCCGTGCTTAAGTGATATCTCAACACGCAGCTCATCTCCGCGCAGTTCAAGTTCACGTCCGTCCGGTGTGCGCACATGCAAATGTGAAGTATTACCCGGTTTATAGAGTAGCAACTCAGGCAGACGGCTTGCGCTCAGCCAGGGAAAACCCCCATCGTCATTCATGCGGCGAAACGCAAAACGCCTGTCACCGTCAATTCCGTGCCAGCCTAAGTTCGCTGTAGCAGTTTCTTCCCCCGCCATTGACTTTACGGGATAATGAAAAACCGAATGAATTTTTCCAATTTCAATTGACATCAGAAATATTAAACAGAACTTTTTTGGTTTTCATAATATATATTTTTTTTAGGTCTTTAAGAAGTTCTTTCTGTAAGCAGGTCACAATTCTTTTCGTGAACACAATTGGATCATCGGGTTATCTTTTTCTATACTGATCTTCGCAGAATTTTCTGTAATTATTTTTTCAATAGCTTTTAATCTTTATTGAAGAGAATGACTCTGTGAAAACATTTGAGCCGGTACTTAAAACATTGAATGTAGAATATGTATATATTTGGTTTCGTTGAAATGGTAAAATATATATATATGAAAATTACGGGGTTATCTTTGATACAAAACTAGCAGAATTATTATAACCTAAAGTCACATCTGTTAAATCTACAAAATTATCGCCGGTAAGATCAGTAGCTAAAAATCTTCCTGATAAAAAATTTGAAGCATCATTATAAACCTGGATCACGTCAACTAAAGTTATATAACCATCCTGATTCACATCACCGCTATAAATACAATACTTGCTTCCATTTAATTTTAAATTGTTTCCGTAAGCTTGTGATCCTGAAGAAGTAAAATCATAATTATAATAGGAAGCACTATAAATTAAATGTTCTCCGCCTGCTTTACTCCAGGTTTCAATGCTGTTGAAGTTTTTCACAACTATATAATATGTCCCTGCAGGTGCATTGTAAAATTGAAATGACCCGAGAAAAGACAAGGAATCTATTACAGATTTAGCAGAATCCAACTTATTAAAAGGAGATATTGAGCTGCAAAGGTAAACAATAACGGAATCTTTTCTGGACATTGTATTATTATTTGAGGAGTATAATCCTTCTAAAAGCAGTTTCAAATTTAGCCTGATACTTTCTTGCCCGGTAATGGATGTTTTGAACGACTGCTGAATATTACTGTTTTGAGAGTAACTAATCCCCCGTTTATACACAAATATATTTAATTCACAATTTGAAACATTTGATACCTGCGGAGCATTCGGAATAATAAAATTAATATTTCGTAAAACCTGAATGCCTGAGGTCCAATTACCTGAATGAATTAATTCTCCCTGATTTCCGTTTAGCATACTTTTAACAACATGATTATGTATGTAATAAGAACCACCTATACAGGTACTGGTTCCGGCTTGAGAATAGACTAAATTGTTTTCCGTTAAAATATAATTAACATAAAAATCTCCGGTTAAATTTGAAAGAGATGTAATGGTTATGTCTGATGTTAAGGTTCTTGTTGAATCCTTATAGTTTTTATTAGAAAGGTTTATTGAAACACCCGGTTGTATTGTTTGTGATTGATATGATACCTGGTCCATCCAATAAGTTATGTTTACAATTCCGGTTATTCTTCCAACTACCCCTGTCGGATAAGCATTTAAACCTAACAAGCTCCTTATCCCTGATGAATAAGACTGCCAGGGATCACTTGCTGCTCCATGATATGCTAAAGCAACAGTGTTTGGAAAATTATGTAAAATCTGATCTATTATTGCGTGAGCACAAGGATCTTGTGAAGCCCAGGTCCCTGTACAGTATTCTATCGTAACATTATTGCTAATTTGAGAATGAGAAGTATTTGTAGATACATATTGAAAAGCAATTAATAATATCATCAGAATGCATGTTTTCATATATTTCCTTTTTTGTCAACATAAATATTTGGAAAATTTTAAATTATGACAAAAATCATATTATTTTATAACTAAAGTCATATTAATTTTAATTTCATTTGATCTATATTTAAGATTTTCTTGTTTATATGGGGTCTTATGTGATTAAAAAAGCGGAGTGAAATAATTAAAAAATAGAAAGGCAAACTATTGGTCACGAAAGCGGCACTCTATACAACTCTATACAACAAGAGTTAGCAATACAGGTTTTAGTGCTGCAACAAAACAATTTGGGAGGAAAGAAAATTTAAAATCCACTGACAGATAATTTTTGGAAATTTTACATATAAATAAAAAACCTGACAATAAAATATACTGTCAGGTTTTTTGTTTAAAAAGTTTTATACAACTATACAGCGATCTGCTTTTTGATCCAATCCGTTGTGACAGATTTTGGTCTAATCAGAGCATTTCCCATCGCGCGGGCAAGAATTATCTGTGCAGAGAATCCAAGTATTCTTGATACCCCAAAGAACACTGTATAGAATTCATATTCCTTTACACCGTAGTGATAGAGCATTGCCCCGCTGACTGCGTCCACATTCGGCCACGGATCTTTTGCTTTGCCCTGCTCTGTAAGAAGCTTCGGAACAATCTCAAACAGCTGCTTTACCATTTTATATATTTCGTCATCCGGAATTACTTTATTCCCGAAATCCATGAAAGCAATAAATCTCGGATCTGTGATTCTAAGAACAGCGTGACCATATCCCGAGACCAGTCCGCCTTTGGTCAGCAGATTCTGACAATAATTCTTAACTTCCTCATCGGTAGGAGTATGACCGATCTCTTCTTTCATTTTCATAATGAATCTCAGACACTCCTGATTAGCAAGTCCGTGAAGCGGTCCGGCAAGACTGTTCAATGCAGCACTGAAAGCGTAATATGCATCCGATAAAGTAGAAGATACGACAAGGTTTGTGAAAGCGCTTGCATTTCCGCCTTCGTGATCACTGTGAAGTACCATGTAAAGCCGCATAAGCTTTGCAAACGTTCCGTCATTGTCTTTCACTCCAAGCATTTTGGCAAAATTACTAGCCCAGTCGAGATTTTTATCCGGAGGGATCATATCTCCCTTGCCGAATTTCCTTCTATAAATAAAAGCAGCAATCTGAGGAACGCGAGCTATGATATTCAGACAGTCTTCGAACATCGGTTCCCACATCTTATCCTTACTGATCCCTTTATCATGTTCTTTGCGGAATTGGGATTCTTTCTCCATTGCTAAAATTGCCGTGCTGAACATTACCATAGGATGAGAATCTTTCGGCATCGCATTTAAAACATCCCAGACATAAGCCGGGACTTCTTCTCTTTCGTGAAGATCGTTCTGAAAGTCTTTAAGAGCTTTTTCATCCGGAAGTCCGCCTGTGAGAAGCAGGTAAAATATTTCTTCCGGAAGCTTTCCCGTAAGCTCTAAAATAGGAATTCCCCTGATAATAAGACCTGTATCCAGACCAACAGAAGATGTATCACAAATTAATCCTTTTATTCCTCTCATCCCCCCGTAAAGCTGGTCAATTATAACATTATCTATGACTTTTGTGCCATGAGCTTTTATAATTGATTTGGCTTCTTCTCTTAGAGCGGGTATTTGTGAGGAAAGTTTTTCTTTGAGTAGTTTCGACATGTATTTTATATGATTTTATTGATTTATATTCAAATATAGTCCATTTCGTTTTAAGTAAAAAGTCATTGTTTATCGTTATTAGTTATTCGTTACTCGTCAATCGTCAATATCTTCATTTGTTAATCGGAATTCGTTATTCGACATTAACCGGTTAACAAATAATGGTTAATAACTTTTGGTTAACGAAAACGATTCACGATTGACGATTCACGATTGACGATTGACGATTCACGATTGACGATTGACGATTCACGATT
>CAYNTN010000208.1:0-6255 GCA_964399995.1 uncultured Ignavibacteriaceae bacterium | reverse complement strand
ATTACCAGAAAACCATAAAGCATAAGGAAAATAAGGAATAAGGTAATAAGGTTATTACCGAATCGGATATTTCTATTAAGGTTTAAATAAAAAAAATAAGGTTTAAACGCCCCTGTTCCAATATCCAGAATGCGAAAAAAAAATCCTTAACTTAATGGCATTGGGGCAGGGGGAGGTGCACAAAATACATTTAAAGCAACAAATCTCTAAAAAACATTTATTAACTTAAAAGAAAAGGAAACAAAAATGAAAACATTTATCATTTCATTGCTTTGCATCTTCTGTCTTACAAGTAACAACTTTGCTCAATGGACCGAGCAAACCTCAGGTATTACAACACCTCTGTATTCAGTATCCGCTATCGACGATAATATTGTCTGGGCATGCGGTGACGGAGGAGTAGTTTTGCGGACAACTAATGCCGGAGTTAACTGGACATCTGTCACTTCCGTCGGCGCTTCAATTGGTCTTTACACCATTCAGGGTATTGATGCAAATACTGCATTGGTAGGAGGGGCTAGCGCAACAGCTGGTGTTGCATTTAAAACAATTAACGGAGGCGCTAACTGGACGCAGACTTTCAATCAGCCGGGAGGTTTCATAAATAAAGTGATTAAATTTAATAATGTTCCGGTTTGCGGAATGCAAGGAGATCCAGTCGGCGGAAGATGGTCGCAATTCGTCAGCTTCAATTTCGGCTCAACCTGGGATTCAACCGGATTATACAACCCTGCTCCTGCTGGTGAAGCCGGATGGAATAATTCTTTCTGTCAGCCGCCGGGGATCAGCTTCTTTTCATTCTACGGAACCAACAATACTAAAATTTACCAGCCCCTTGCTAATGGATTGGTATTCTCACGTCCAACACCAGGGCTTGTAAACTCAACGGCAATATGGGCAAACGACAGTAACAGGATAATGACCGGAGGAAACATCATGCTATACTCCACAAACAGAGGAGTCAACTGGACAAATGTGAATGCAATAGGAACAGGTGATATTCTCGGGATCACCGGAGGGGATGATATATGGTATTATGTAAGAGGTTCGTCAGTTTATCATTCTCCTGATAACGGAGCAAACTGGAATAATGATCATACTGCAACCGGCACATATACGCATACTTTTATTTCTCCGGCAGGCAAGTATATGTGGGCAGTAAGGGATAATGGCGGAATTTCAAGAAATGAATTTGATCCTGTTTTACCTGTAGAGCTTTTATCATTTGCCTCAACTGTGTCCGGAAGCAATGTAATATTAAACTGGAGCACTTTAAAAGAAATTAATAATTCCGGTTTTGAAATAGAGAGGTCAGACGTCAGAGGTCAGACGTCGGAAGCTTGGAAGAAGGTTGGTTTTGTAAATGGAAGCGGAAATACTTCAGAGAACCAAAACTATCAGTTCATTGACAGAGGTCTGAGTATGGGAAAATATAATTACAGACTGAAGCAGATCGATTTCAACGGAGGATTTAATTATCATAATTTAAGTGATGAAGTTATTGTAGGAGTTCCGGATAAGTTCAGCTTATCACAGAACTTTCCGAATCCGTTCAATCCTTCGACGAAGATAAGTTACTCTCTGCCGTTTGATTCGAAGGTTACATTGAAAGTATTTGACATGACAGGAAGGGAAGCCGCTTCACTCGTGAACGAATTCAAGCCTGCCGGATACTATACTGTTGATTTCAACGGTTCAAATCTGTCTACGGGAGTTTATGTTTACAGAATAACTGCTGATGGCAACGGACAGAGTTTTATAACCGAGAAGAAAATGGTCCTGGTGAAGTAAGTTGACAGTTGATAATTGACATTTGATAATTCATACGGAGTCCGGAGATTATCCGGATTCCGTTTTTTATTTAATCCAGATTTTTCATTAGAAACTATTTTACCACTAAGACCACATCGTAGCTTTAGGCTACAATCAAATTTTAATGAATTTTAACACAGAGTCACAGAGACACAGAGAAAAACATAAAGGAATAATTCGATTCCTCTGTGCCTCTGTGTCTCTGTGTTAAAAATATATTTTCCAAAAGTTTGCTAAAAAAGCAACGTTTTGTTATGTAGTAGCACTAAGTCCACGAAGGATTTTAGCATAATATGAATTGTAAGAAAAAATTCTTAGCTATCTTTGCGTAATCCTTTGCGTGCTTTGCGTTTAAGAAGCTTTTAAAATTTCCTAATGAAAAATTTGGGTTTAAATTATTAGTTTGACTTCCAGTTAATTCGTTCTTGATTAGACTGAGTAATTAACTAATCTTATCCTGATATTATAAAGAAGAATAAATAAGATAAGTAAAAATTTTATGATTGACTCCCAATCTAAAAAAATACGAAAGTACAATTTCCAAGTTCAAAGACTTCACAGAGAAATCCTGCTGATTCAAGGAGCAACGCGATTGAAGGTCCACAATTCACATTACCCAAAGTCGTCGGCTCAATTCACAGCATTGGTGAAAAATTTATATGGGATGCATTGACGTGTTATATCGGCTATATTCTGGATCTCATTTGTTTTCATATCTTTTGTTGTGGGTCATTTTTTGAATTCAATGGCAAGCGGTTTAGATTGGTTTTATGATTGGATCCGAAAGAGATTATTCCCATATCCGGAAAACATAATTGAAAAGATAGTTGATAAGGAATTTGTATACGAGAAAAAAAATATGAACAGGAATTGAGAGATAAGAAAATTATTATGTCGGAGTATGAAATTAGAATTGGGGAACTGAACAAAAAATCAGAAACCTTTTATGATAGTTATCTTATAGATTTATGATAGTTATCTTATAGATTTGGTGAGATTTGCGCTGGAGAATAAGTCGCTTTTGTAATTACTAGTTGCAAAATTACAGATTACTAATTTCAAATTACATATAATTTATTACAAACCACTTATTTTTTACCTGAATGGTAAAAACATGATAAGCTCAGAACTTAAATCTATTAATTGTGTTTTATAATGGTTAGATTCTTAAAGTTTTTATTTAAAACTAATTTAATAAAAATGAAAAACATAATATTTTTCATTAACGTAAAACTACTTGTTTCCTTAATCTTCTTCTCATATCTCAGCTGCGGCATCAACGAAGATACTTATACAGAGGTAAATACAAATCTCATCGGTAAAGGTGAATTATCCGGTGCGGGGGACGAAGGAATACCGCAGCAGAATATTGTTATCTCAGACAGCGCTTCATGGAATAATTTAAAGAATCAAATGGATTCGGTTAATAATGTGTCATCTACTTTTACGGAAACTGACATTGATTTCTCGAATTTCTTGATTTTAGCTTCTTTTGATCAGGTAAGAACTACGGGCGGGTATTCAATTGATATAAAATACGTCATGGAAAATTCATGCTGTGTAACAGCAAAAGTGGAGAATGTCATTCCGACGGGCGGTGTAACCGCTGTAATCACACAGCCTTTTCACATAGTGAAAATTCCTAAGACAAATAAGCAGATTTTATTTAATTAGCCAGCCAGGCTCATTAATTGAAATTGTAAAAACCCTGATAGAGCGTATTCTGTCAGGGTTTTTTATGCTGAAAATTTAACATTAAATTTGAAACTTAAACCAACCGGCTTTCGTTTTGAAAACTGTAATACTTACTCAAAACGCTTCCTTAAATTTCATGTTCAGATCAATATTAGTTGTCATAATAATTTTCTGCTTAAGCGGTTATGCTAAGCCGCAAACTGAAGGCGACACTTTGAATTCAAATGTGAGAGGGACTGTCTACAGCGACGAAAACATAAAGCTCGCAAACATACTCATCACATTTACCTCAGAAGGGAAATCATATCAGACATCAACAGACAGCAAAGGTGATTTTTCCATAAAATTATCTCCGGGAAAATATACAGTCGCTATTTATCATCCTGGATATAATGCTTATGAGTATAAGAATTTTAATTTATCACAAAATGCAGATAAAGTCCTGGAGATTTATCTTATAGAAAAAATTGTCAGCACGGATGAAATAGAAGTGGAGGGTGAATTCAGGCAAAGGCAGGAGGATCTGAGGACAAGTCTGTATAACATCAAACCTCAGAATGTGAAGATGCTTCCGGGTGCTGTCGAAGATGTTTTGAGATCACTGCAGGCATTGCCGGGTGTGACCTCTCCGAATGATTTTACTTCGCAGCTTATTATCAGAGGTTCAGGTCCTGATGAAAATCTTATAATAATGGACGATGTTGAAATATTCAATCCGTACCGGCTGTATGGATTAGTTAGTATGTTTAATCCTGAGACTTTACGGGATATTAATCTAATTACAGGTGGCTTCCCGGCTGAATACGGTGACCGTTTGTCAGCTGTACTGGACGTAACAAATCTTGAAGGGGATAAGCTGAAAAATCTTTCATCAACAATAAACATCAGCATTTCAAATGCAAATATTATATTCAACGGCAAGAATCCCTTCAATGTACCGGGGTCATGGCTTGTTTCCAGCAGACGAACTTATTATGATCTGATAATCGGACCCTTTGCAAAAAACGCCGGATTGATCAATGAAAATTCTTCCTTCCCTTCTTTCAGGGATCTGCAGTTTAAGTTTGCAATCGGACCTTTTAAGTATCACAAATTTTTGGTTAACGGAGTATTTTCGAATGACGGAGTTGATATCATTCCCGGAAAAGAAAATGATCAGCCGGACAGCATAGCTGTGAATGATGTTACAAAGAATGATCTTCTTTCCGCGACATGGCAGTACGCACCGAATCCCGGATTCATTTCAAAAACAACTTTATCATGGTACCGCAACAGCGGAGACAATGATTTTAACAGTGAGATACTTGACCCTTTAATTGATAAGGAAAATTATACTCCCGAACAAAGAGACAGTCTGCGGGAGATCGGAGCTTTGCTCGGACTGGATTTTGATTCCAGATATACTTTCCGGAAATTTTCACTTGGCAACCGTTCCGTTAAGTTAAATAAAAATTCAGAACAGGAATTCGGTGCCGGCATAGATATCGTAAGAACTGATTTGAATTATAATTTGAAAATAGACGAACAGTTCAGATCATTCATCAGAAATTTTCCTTCGGCATCTGCCTTGTTAGACAACTTTGATCTTACGGGCGAAGACAATCTGAGAGCGCATATATACGCACAAAGCATGTTTAAAGTAAACAGAAAGTTCTTTGTCCAGCCGTCACTGAGACTGGACTATTATCAGATTATAAAGACTCCTTATTTAGCCCCGAGATTTAACATCGGCTACGCACTTGATCCTTTAACAACCTTGCGCGCATCAGTCGGAATGTATTATCAGTCGCCGGGACTGGAAAAATTAGTGGACGGCAGAACTTTTTTTGATTTAAGGAATGCTGCAGAAAACGGACTGAAGGCGGAAGAAGCTACACACTATATAATAGGAGTGGACAAGTGGATAACGAATGACTGGTTTTCCAAGATCGAAGCTTATTACAAAAGATTTAATAACATGATCGAGCAGCAGGAAGTAACAGGTTACCGTTATGAATATGCGCTGAATGATCCGTCAAATCAGGATCCGAACTATATTAAAAATTATTACAACTGGGTAAGATCGGCGGAAAAACTTCCATACGATTCTCTGACAACCAATCCTGTCAACGCAGGCACCGGCAATGCCTACGGGCTTGAATTAAGCCTTGAGAAAAAATACACTACTTCAAGGACAAAACTTTACGGATGGGTAAATTATTCATTGGCATTTTCTGACAGGGAAAAGTATGGCGTTGTCACTCCTTACAGATTTGAACAAAGACACATTGCAAACGTCGTTTTGAATTACAGATTCTCTCCTTCGTTTGAATTCAGTACTCGATGGACTTATGCATCAAATTTTCCGATTACTACTCCTGTTGGAATCACACCGAGAGTAGTAGGGGATTCAATTGCAGTAAATCCACTTACACGTCAGGTGATATTTAATCTTGACTACGGGGGAAAGGAAAACTTATATGCAGATCAAAGACCTGCTTATCACAGGCTCGATCTCCGCGCTACATATTATACAAACTTCTGGTCAACCGACTGGGCATTTTATATTGATGTTATGAATGCTTACAACCGGCAGAATATTATCGGATATGATTATTATCTTGAAGACGGATTGTATATAAAGAGAACAGCAGTTGGAATGATTCCGATACTTCCTACAATCGGGGTCAATGCGAAGTTTTGAAGAAGTTAAAAGTTGAAAGTTTGTAAAGTTTATAAAGTTTATAAAGTTTATAAAGTTTGTAAAGT
>CAYNTN010000207.1:0-6274 GCA_964399995.1 uncultured Ignavibacteriaceae bacterium | reverse complement strand
TTTCCGAAAATAATGGGAATTGTTTTTGTCAGATCATTTATTTCCTGAAACGGAAAATTCAAAACTCTTCCGACATCTTTCAATACTCCGCGCGGAGCGAGTTTGTTGAAAGTTACTATCTGCGCAACGGAATTTTCACCGTATTTTTCTTTTGCATACTGAATGACTTCTTCCCTTCTGTCATCCTGAAAATCAATGTCTATGTCGGGCATGGAAATTCTTTCCGGATTAAGAAACCTTTCGAACAGCAGATCATAATCCATCGGATTTACATTCGTAATTCCAATGCAGAAACACACTAAGCTTCCCGCTGCACTTCCTCTTCCCGGACCGACTAGAATTCCCCTGCTTTTAGCAAAATTTATGAAATCCCGGACTATCAAAAAATATCCTGAAAAATTCATCCGTTTAATAACATCAAGCTCATAATTTAATCTGTCTTCATACTCTTTCGTTACATTTGGAAATTTACTTTTGAGCCCTTCGCGGGAAAGTTTTTCAAGGTACTCATCAAAGGTTTTTATTTTTATCTCTTCCCCGGGAATTTTGTAATTCGGCATGAAGTTGGTTGCGGTGTCGAGTTCGAGATTACACTTCTCGGTAACTTCCAGAGTGGATTTTACTGCATCCGGATAATCCCTGAACAGCTCGCACATTTCATCGGCAGATTTAAAATAGATCTGATCCGTCCCGTAACGGAGATTATTTATAACATCTGTTTGCCCGAAGTTTCGAATTGATTTTGCGGACTGTTTCGCACTGATGTTAAGATAAATATTGTGTGCGACTGCATGTTCTTTTTTTATATAATGAACGTCATTTGTAACGATCAGCTTCAAACCGAATTTTTTTGCAAGCTTAGGCATCGCCTCCATCACTTTCTTTTCTGCCGGAATGCCATGATCCTGAATCTCGAGATAAAAATCCTCGCCGAAAATATCCTTATAAACACCTGTCATCTTCTCTGCGGTTGCAATATCATTTCTTGTAATATAACAGGAGATCACACCGCCGGCACAGGCAGAAGTTGCAACAAGCCCTTCATTATATTTACTCAGTACTTCTATATCTATCCGCGGTTTATAATAATATCCCTCCGTATGCCCTATTGAAGTCAGCTTGATAAGATTTTTATAACCGGCTTCATTTTTCGCAAGTAAAATTAAATGTGCATAATTTATATTAGTAGAAGTAAGCCCGTCAGAGTTTTCCAGATTTTGTTCTTCAAAATCTTCGGCGGCTTTTACAAATTTTTTCCCTTTGTCAAATCTGGTTCCTGACTGCGCAACATAAACTTCACATCCGATAATCGGCTTAACACCGCTTGCTTTTGCCTTCTTATAAAACTCCATTACACCGTACATGACCCCATGATCCGTGAGAGCAACAGCCGGCATTTTATTTTCTGCTGCAGCTTCTACAAGCCCGCTAATAGTAGATATTGCATCAAGCAGTGAGTAATGGGAATGATTATGTAGGTGAATATACTCTGACATACATTTTCAAAAGAATGATTTAACTGTAAACAGATTTGAAATTTCTGTAAGTGGTTCAATATATTTAAAATGGAAATGAAATTCTATTTAGTATTGGGTATTAAGCATTAAAGAAATTAATGATAATTGATATAATGGTTTACTATGGTATTAATTGATAATTTGATAATCAACATTTATTTCATTTTTAAATTTATTTTAAATTGTATAATTTATACATAATAAATGAAGGTGGTAGTTTTGCGATCAATATGGAAAGGTCACATTAGATTTTCCCTCGTTACGATACCAATTTGCATTTATAATTCTATAATTCCATAGAAACGTCAGAATCAATAATTCTCACTGGCGATTGGATATGATAAGAGATGCAAGAAATGGAATAAAATTGTAAAGCATAGAAATTGTACCTGTTAATAAACTACTCTGAATTGCTAAAAACTTTAAAAAAAGAAAATGACAATTAAGATTGCTTTAAACATACACCTGCTATTCCTAATGATGCTTTTACTACCGGTGATTTCCTATTCTCAGGATACGGTTAAAGCGAAGGAAAATACTTTTATTGTAACTCCTGAGTCATTGATTATAATTGATGCTGAACAGGCAAAGGAAAGAATCATTATGAAAGAAGGTTGTGTGAGTGTGAGAAAGTATTATGACGGGACTGAGGAAGATCCAAAAGACTGGCACATAGCCTTTTATTATAATCATTCTGAAACAGGAGATATTACGACGGATGATGTCATGTTTCCCGAAGGGGAAAAAGAAGGCTGTGAAAAGCTATTTGATTCCCTGATGCGGCTGTGGAAAATGAGGCAATGAGCAATGAACAATGAGCAATGAGCAATGAACCAAGGAGCAATGAGTAATGACTAATGACTAAATGAAAATGCAAAATTGGTAAATCCAAAATCCTAAATCAAAAAATCCAAAATCAAAACACCTTCGTCCAATCGTTTTTCACGCTTACTACATTTATTCCTTCAGCTGCAGCAACATTCAGCGCTTCATTTAGCGGGCTTATTTTAAAATCCTTATCATATGCAACTTCCCGGACCTCATCATCATGATGAAGAAGTAAAGCCATTCCCGGACCTTCGGCTAATGTATATCTGAGCATTGCAAGATCTCCGTCAGAATTTCCGAAAGCAAGCACCGGTCTTTTGCCGATATGATGATGAATATTGTTTACTTTTTCTTCCCTGTCGTCAAAACTCCTTAGCTGGGGAACTCTGACTACGACAGGTTTCGTACCATCGTATTCAATCTTCGTTAACCCGCTGCTACCGATGACTCTGTCTGCATGTATCCCGTAAATTTTTTCTGTGACTGTTCTCATGAAATCCACACCTCCTCCTGAAACAATGAAAATCTTAAAGCCATTTTCTTTCAGATAAGTAAGAAGTTCAAGCTGCGGTTTGAATACTGTATTGTAATATGAAGTCTTCAAACGCGGATGAACGGCAGTTTCAAACCAATGTCTGACATTTGATTTGAATTCAGCCGGAGTTCTTCCGTCGTGAGTCTTGAATAAAAGATCTACTATGTCTTTCTTGGGAAATGTCAGAATGGTTTTAAAATCCAATTCGAGTAATGCTTTAAACAGCGGATCGTTTTTCAGATCCGGATTTAACTCCGCCAGTTCTTTCGCACGGTCAATTGCATAAAATAATTCAACCTGCATCGGCTGCTCGGTCCAGAGTGTCCCGTCATTGTCGAAGGTTGCGATCCTGTCTGAAGCCGGAACAAAATCAGCACCTGATTCATCTGTAACTTTTTGTACAAAATCAATTATTGATTTCTTTACAGGTGTTTCATTCCAGGAAAGTAAATTGTTGTTGTTCAATTGAAAGTTAAAAATTGAAAGTTAAAAGTTGAAAGTTAAAAGTTGAAAGTTACAGGTTACAAGTTAAAAGTTGAATTCCGCGAACTCACACTAATTTACACAATGAATTTATAATTAACCAATTAACCAATTAACGAATTGACTATTATTATTTCGTGTAAATTAGTGAAATTCGTGGCGCTTCTTTTTTATATTAAATCTAAAATCCAAAATCTAAAATCAGGAAAAAATTCCAAATCCGAAATCCCAAATCCCAAATGCTCCTATTGTCTTGCCATTGCAATTTTAAACCTCTCATCTGCTGAGATCAAATGATCATGATCATCACTTCCCAGATCAATTTGAACCCAGTTTACTTCACCTGAAAATTTGTTTGTTGTCGGACCGTAGTCAGGTGAAACCGGTGAACCATCATCATCACCGATATCACAAGTCTCATCAGCGGAAAATACCATTGGAATTGTTTGCTCTATTCGCCCTTCACCGCTTTTATTTCCGTCTATATAAAGAGTCACCAATCCGCCTTTGCCAAGACCGCCTCCGTCATATTTAAATTCCATTCTAACCTGATGCTGTCCTGAAGGAATCTGTGCTGTTGATTCAACATAAGAAAAAATAATTCCAAAATAGTTATAGCAATATTTCAGCTTGCCTTCTTTTGCATAAAAACTCCAGCCGTTAACGCTTCCTCCCTGAGCAATGATCACTCCATTTGCTCCTGATTCCGGAACAACAATCTCGGCGGTTACGGAATAAGATTTATTTTTGATATTCAAAATTGAGTTTTCACTGAGCCTGCCCATTCCTCCAAACAGCAGCTGAGTATTTCCTTTTATTAGCTGTGGTCTTCCGGCAAGATCAGGATTAAAGCGCTCTACTCTTCTGTCATCAAGAGGCAGGACATTGTATTTAGTCGCCTCGATCAGCCATAGCCGCTGCAATTTTATCAGCATCTCAGGATTTTCTTTTGATAGATCTTTCGATTGTGTCCAGTCATCCGGTCCGTAAAGCTCCCATACATCTTCTTCAAACGGAGGCAGCGGTGCCATTACCCAAGGTGTGCTGTGCCTCGTAACTGCAGTCCATCCCTTATGATAAATTCCCCGGTTGCAGAACATTTCAAAATACTGTGTGTCGTGAGTGTCCGGAGCTTTTGAATCATTGAATGAATAAAGCATGCTGAAGCCTTCCATTGGAGACTGTTGAATACTGTTTACAATCTTAGGTTGTGGAATTCCTGCTGCTTCAAGTATAGTCGGAGCTACATCAATTACGTGATGAAACTGTGAACGCAGTTCACCTTTGGATTTAATCCCTTTAGGCCAATGAATGATGGCTCCATTACGCGTTCCTCCCCAGTGTGAAGCAACCTGCTTCGTCCATTGATACGGAGTGTCCATTGCATGAGCCCAGCCAACTGCATAATGGTTATAAGCATGGGGTCCGCCGAAGTCATTGATTTTTGACTGCAGGAATTCCGGAGTTTCCAAAGCAGTCGCACCGTTAAGAGTAGTCATTTCATTGAAACACCCGTTCACTGTTCCTTCTGCCGAAGCGCCGTTATCACCGACAATTAAATATATGAGCGTATTATCCATGATTCCAAGATCCTTTACAGTATCGAGTAACCTTCCGATATGATGGTCGGTATGTTCCATGAATCCTGCATAGACTTCCATCTCGCGTGCGAGTATAGGCTTCATGTTTTCGGGAATACTATCCCACGCAGGAATCTCCGCCGGTCTTTCAGTAAGCACCGAATCTGACGGAATTACTCCAAGCTTTTTCTGATTTGCAAAAATCTCTTCGCGAAGCTTGTCCCATCCCTGATCGAACTTACCTTTATACTTATCTATCCATTCTTTCGGAACATGATGAGGAGCGTGCGTAGCTCCGGGTGCATAATAAACAAAGAATGGTTTGTCAGGCATTAATGACTTCTGCTGACGTATATACTTTATAGCTTTGTTCGTCATGTCATCCGTGAAGTGATAACCTTCTTCCGGTGTTTTGTCAGGTTCCATTGGAGTTGTACCTTCATAAAGCGCAGGATACCACTGGTTTGTTTCACCACCTATGAATCCATAAAAATATTCAAAACCTCCACCACCGGTCGGCCACTGATCAAAAGGTCCCATAGGACTTGTTTCCCACACCGGGACTTCGTGACATTTTCCGAACTGTGCTGTTGAGTATCCATTGAGTTTAAGTGTAACAGCAAGCGGTGCTTTGTCTTTGGGAAAAACTGAACTATATCCCGGTGCAGAAGTTGCTACCTCCGTGACTCCTCCCATACCAACTGAATGGTGATTTCTTCCAGTTAATATAGCAGACCTTGTCGGTGAACAAAGGGCTGTCGTATGAAATCGGTTGTACTTCAATCCGTTAGCTGCAAGCTTTTCTATATTTGGTGTACTTATCACACCTCCGAAAGCGCTTGATGATGCAAAGCCTGCATCGTCAATCAAAATTAACAGAACATTCGGCGCATCCTTTGGCGGTCTGAGCTGGGTAATGGGAGGATATTTTGTTTCGGGGTCTTTCGCATCGTACGTCGTCATTCCAATATATTTCTTTTCGACTATGGGAAGAATATCTCTTCCTGACTCATCTTCTTGTATCATAATTAAGCTCCTTGTTGTTTAATTTTTTTTATTGAGAATTTGGGGAATAATACATAAATAGTTAACTCTTATGAAACTTGTCGTTGAGGGTGAATATTTTATATCTGAGTTAAGAAATGGTAGAATAAAAATTCATAAGCCCGGGGATTTTAGTTTGGTATAATGACTATCAGCGGATCTGTTTAAACAAATTTATTCAATTCCGATTCTATTAACAATTTAAATTACTTTATATCAAAACAAAGAGTTGAAAGTTAAAAGTTGAAAGTTGAAAGTTAAAAGTTGAAAGTTAAAAGTTGAAAGTT
>CAYNTN010000206.1:0-6339 GCA_964399995.1 uncultured Ignavibacteriaceae bacterium | reverse complement strand
TTTATTGAATAATATTCTTACCATTTTGCGCAGAAGTTAAGTTGTAACTGACTAATTCCTAATTCTTAATTCTAAATTACAAAAAAATCTTACCCGGATTCATAATATTATTCGGATCAAGAGTTCTTTTAATGTTTTTCATTAAAGCAATCTCTTCCACACCTAACGCTATCGGTAAATAATTCTTTTGTGAATAGCCGATCCCGTGTTCACCTGAAATGGTTCCTCCCAATGAAACCGTCAACCGGAAGATTTCTCTTATTGCTGTATCAAGATTTTTTTCCCAGGTCTCGTCATCCAATTTATCTTTCAATATATTTACGTGAACGTTTCCGTCACCTGCATGACCGTAACAAATAGTGGTTATCCCATACCTGACTGAAATTTCCTTTACACCTTTAATAAGCTCCGGAATTTTTGAACGGGGAACAACTGTGTCTTCTTCCTTGTATTCCGAAATTGATTTCACTGCTTCTCCAATACATCTTCTTAATGCCCAGATCTCATTCATTTTATTCGAATCTTCAGCAAGGATTATATCAAAAGCTCCGTGTTCAGTTACAAGTTCTGCAATTACTTCTATATCCTTATCTAAACTTTCCTCATAGTTTCCGTCAACTTCTATCAATAACTGAGCTTCAGCTTCGCTGTTAGGAAACTTCTTATTTAACTGCATTTCCGCTGCTTTAATTGCTGATTTTTCCATTAACTCCAATGATGAAGGTGTAATCCCGGACTGAAATATTTTGGCTACAGTCTTAGCACAATCTTCAATACTGTTATAGGCAGCCAGCATTACTTTCCTGTATTTTGGCAAAGGTATCAGTTTGAAAATAATTTTTGTAATGACTCCTAATGTACCTTCGCTTCCGATCAATAACTGAGTTAGATTATATCCTGTTACATTTTTCAATACTCTTGCACCGGAATTTATTATTTCTCCTGTTGGAGATACGAATTCAAGTCCGAGCACATAATCTTTTGTAACACCGTATTTTACTGCACGCGGTCCGCCTGAACACTCAGCCAAATTTCCTCCGAGAAAAGAACTTCCTTTGGATGACGGATCAGGTGGATAGTACAAATTTTCTTTTTCACATGCTTCCATTAAAACCTGCGTAATCACCCCGGGCTCAGCTATAGCCTGAAAATTTTCCTTATCAATTTCAATTATTTTGTTAAACTTTTCCATAGACAGACATATTCCTCCAAAAACCGGTAATGCGCCACCGGATAATCCTGTCCCGCCTCCTCTCGGGACCACCGGAATTCTATATTTATTGGCAAGTTTCATGATTTGTGAAACCTGTACTGCTGTATTCGGCTTTATAATAACTTCAGGATTAAATGATAAGTTTTCTGTATAATCTCTGGAAAATAACTTTAAATTTTCCTCATCAGTAATGACAAGTTCATCACCGGTTATAGATTTTAATTCGCTTAAAATCTCTTCATTAATTTTATTGTACATGCTTATTTAAAAAAAATTATATTCACTAACAATCTCGTATAGAACACGCAAAGAATTTCATTACTAAAACTTATACTTTTCTTTACAAACTTTACAAACTTTACAAACTTTACAAACTTTACAAACTTTACAAACTTACTCGTTAATATTCGGAATATCACTCTGCTCTATCTTCACGGAATTCAGCCTGTCCCTGAAGTGATTAATTATCTCTATTGCTTTGGGAATATTATCCGGAAGAATGATTAGAAGATCGTTTTTCTTAGCGTTCTTAAGTGCAAAGTTTATTGCTTCACTTTCATCTTCTATGACTCTTACCGGGACATCCGGTTTTTCACTTCTGATACCTTCAACAACGAGCTTATTTATTTCACCGGTATCTCTTCCGCGCAGACTTTCATCCTCTCGAACAATAATATTCGTCAGCATTTTTGCAGCAACTTTACCGAGGTTTCTAATATCTTCATCCCGCCTGTCGCCTGTTCCTCCTATAATTCCTGTTTTCACTTTATTCGGAAGCTTTTCGACAAACTTAGACAGCGCTTCCATGCCCGCAGGATTGTGTGCAAAGTCGATGAGCACGGTAAAATTCCCTACATCAATCATATTAAGCCTTCCGGGAGTTTGTGTTACAGAAGGTACGAACGAGCTCAATCCGAATTTTATATCCTCTATTCTGACTCCGTGCAAAATATAAGATGCAAGAGTTGCTGCGAGTACATTTTGTATCATAAAGGCTGCCCTTCCGGAATAGGTCAGCGGTATGTTAATCACTTTCTCGACTCTGAGTTTCCAGTGACCTTTCAATAAAGTTATAAAATTATTTTCATAAACACAGGCAATTCCTCCGAGTTTTGTATGCTTGATAATCGCCGGGTTCGTTTCATCCATGCTGAACAAAGCTATGTGACAATCAAGCCTTTCCCTCATTTTTAATACAAGTTTGTCATCTGCATTCAGAACGGCATAACCTCTTTTAAATACATTCTCAGCTACGATAGCTTTGACCTTTGCCATTTCTTCGAGAGAATTTATGTCTTTCAGCCCAAGGTGATCTGCCGTTACATTCATAACTATCCCAATATCACATCCGTCAAATCCAAGCCCGGCGCGCAGCAGTCCACCCCTTGCAACTTCAAGCACTGCAATTTCTACTGTTGGATCCCTCAAAACCATCTGAGCCGAAACAGGTCCGGTATTGTCTCCCGGCTGTATGAGTCTGTTGCCGATGTAAACTCCTTCAGTAGTCGTAAAGCCAACATTCTTTCCAATGTTTTTCATTATATGCGCAATAAGACGGGTTGTAGTGGTTTTGCCATTTGTACCTGTAACGGCAATAATTGGTATTCTGAATTTTTCGCCCGGTGGAAAAAGCATGTTAACGACAGGTTCAGCTACGTTACGAGGCAATCCTTCCGATGGAGCAATATGCATTCTAAACCCCGGCGCAGCATTAACTTCAACTATTGCACCTCCATTCTGTGAGAGAGGTGTGGAAATGTCAGGAGCAATTACATCAATGCCTGCTATATCAAGTCCGATAATATGCGCTATTCTCTCAAAGAGAAATATATTATCCGGGTGAACTTCATCAGTCCTGTCTATTGCAGTTCCACCCGTAGAAATATTGGCGGTAGATTTAAGATAACATATTTTATCTTTTTCCAAAACTGTATCCAAAGTATAACCGCTTTGCTCGAGTATACGATTCGTCATACTGTCAACTGTAATTTGTGTAAGAATTTTCTCATGTCCATAACCTCTTCTCGGATCAACGTTTACTTTGTCAATCAGTTCTTGAATAGTCGACTTGCCGTCACCTGTAATAAAAGCAGGAGTTCTTTCTGCAACTGCAACTAATTTATTGTTAATCACAAGCGCTCTGAAGTCCTTTCCTTCCAGAGACTTCTCAATTAGAATTGCCCCGGAATATTGTTTTGCTGATTCAAAAGCCCTTTTAGCATCTTCGATAGAATTAATATTAACAGTAATTCCCTTACCGTGATTTGAATCCAGCGGCTTTATTGCAACAGGAAATCCGATGGAATCTATTGTTGATCCTATTTCATCTTCATCATATATCTTATATCCCTTCGGTACCGGAATCCCCATGGTTTGCAAAAGTTTCTTGGAAAGACTTTTATCACTTGCAATATCGGTGGAAATATAACTTGTCTGACATGTTACTGTTGCCTGGATTGTCTTTTGATACATCCCGTATCCAAGCTGAACAAGCGAGCTCTCATTCAGACGAATGTGCGGTATTCCCCTTTCTTCAGCTTCCTCAATGATTGATCCTGTACTTGGTCCGTATCTGACTTCTTCACGAATTTCCCGCAGGTTTTGTATATCATTGTCAAGTATTTTTTTCAGCTCATCTAAAGTTTTTTCCTCCGCGATTCCGCGAAATAAATTAACTGAAGCCTCCCCGGTATACACTCCTGCTTTTTCTTCAACATAACTGAATACAACGTTATAAATACCGTGTCCGTCAGATGATGCCCGTGTTCTTCCGAATCCGGTATCCATTCCGGCAAGTGTCTGCAGCTCCAAAGCAATATGTTCAATAATATGTCCCGCATAAGTACCTTCCTTTACTCTCTCCAAAAACCCCCCCTCATATCCCAAACTGCAGGTATGAGAATGCAAAGTCGGCATTAACTCTTTCAGTCTCTTTTCAAATCCTGGAATCTTATCGGAAGGTTTTTCTTCATAATCCCCGATATCAAGTTTCATTACTATCAGTTTTTTCCATCTGTTGCTCCAGTAGTTAGCACCGCGCAATGCTCTAATTTCTAGAATCTTCATTTTTTTGGTATTGTGTATTAGGTAACAATTATCAATTATAAATTATCAATTATATTTGGAGGTAGTCTCCGACGGCAGCCAATTGTTTACGGTTATAAATGTCATACCTTACTGAGCTGCTTAATATATTTACCTGCAAGCCCATAACGGAAAACGGCTCTGATTCATGCACTTCAGCAATTGTATTATAACTTATTCCTGAGCCGTCAATAATTGTTACCGTACCTGTACCTAATACTTCAAGAACTCCGTTTTTCATTATATGAATCGCGGTATTTTCATCAATCCCGATTCCGAGGTTGTTCGGATTATATGAGACTGCTGTAATTAATCTGCTTAATCTCGATCTCTCAGTAAAATGCTGGTCTATTATAATATTCTTCAGTATCCCGAGTCCGGGACAAAGTCTGATAGAATCTTTTAAAGGTTGTACAGCCGGCTCACCTCTGACAATCATTGTCGAGCTCATGCTTGAAGCTCCGGCGCTTGAACCTCCGAGAGTCACGCCTTCTCTTAAGGCTTTCTTTAGTGCCATTAATAATTTTGTCCCCCCGAGAAGAGAGCTTAATCTCATCTGATCACCTCCCGTCAGGAACACACCGGTCTTTCCTTTGAGCAATTCAGCTGCATTCACTTTCAGAATCTCCTGCCGTGAAGTCGCTTCAAGTACTGTAACTTCCTTAAGTCCCAGATTTTCAAAAATGTTTTTATAAAGAGTTGCAGTTACTACAGGAAAGTCGGAAGGTACAGGAATAATAAGAACCGAAGCATTGGTTCCTCCGGACAATTCAACAAATTTTCTGAGTATGTGACGCTCATTCAGTTTGTCTTCCGCCCCACCGATGATTAGTATATCACCACCTAATTCTTCGGTATAATGAGTATTAGTATCCAATGAAATTTTTTTTGTAAAATTTTTTGTGTAAAATAATGATATATATTTTGAAAAGATATTGAGAAGGAAACTTATATGGAAATTGTAGTCCGGCAAGTAAGATTATTATGTTATCTTACTTTTGGATCCGGATTTTTTGCTTTTGGGGGAGAAACTTTTCTGAATCATATATCAATCCTTTAAAGGACAAGTCTTCACCAATATCCTCCCATCTTGATGATCCAGTTCATAATTTTTTCTTTGCTTTTTCGTTGCGTAGTAATGAAATGTTTGGAACACCTGTGATCAGAATTGATCAGAATTGTTCAAAATTGATCAGAATAAAATCTGAATACATCTGTAACTGAAAAATCCCTTTAATTCATTATCCAATATCCTTATATTGAAAATTGCAATTTTATTAATAACGTAAAACATTTAATGGCAAAACAAAAACATCAAACTGAAGAGAAATTAATGACTGCCTGGTATAAGGCGGTGGATTTTTTTGAAAAGAATAAAAAACATGTTTACACAGCGTTAACTATCCTGGCAATTGTAATTGCAGGTATTGTGATACTGGTTAACAAAAGAAAAGCCAACAATGAATTAGCTGCAATAGAGCTTGGTAAAATCAAGACTGTATATAACGATAATAATTTTCAGCAGGCTATAAACGGTGATTCGCTTGGAGTTTCAAAGGGTTTACTTTTTATTGTTAATGAATACGGTTCTACTGAAAACGGCGAAATGGCTAAGATAATGCTTGCCAATTCATATTATGCATTGAGAGAATTTGACAATGCAGAAAAATATTATAAGGATTATTCCGGAAGCAATGCATTGCTTCAGGTATCGGCAGCAGCCGGTTTGGCATCCGTATATGAATCCAGAAATCAATATCTTGACGCGGCAAAACAATACGAAAAAGCAGCAAACCTAGATAATACAAATCCGTTTATTGATCAGTATTTATTCTATGCCGCTAAAAATTATTACAGAGCCGAACAATATGGAGAAGCTAAAAAAATGTTTGACCGTCTGAAAGAAGATTATCCTAAGTCAAGATATAATACGGAGTCAGAGAAGTACAAAGCAGCTTTGCAATGAGCAATGAATAATGAATATTAAATTGACGATTCACGATTGACGATTCACGATTGACGATTCACGATTGACGATTCAC
>CAYNTN010000205.1:0-6342 GCA_964399995.1 uncultured Ignavibacteriaceae bacterium | reverse complement strand
TGAGCTTTCCTCCCATATAGCTAAACCTGTTGGTTTTTTATAATGTTTGACTATTGTCTGTGCGGTTTTTTATAAAACCAAGACTCTCTATTTAAAGAACAAATTAATTTAAATTCACAGATTTTCATCTATTAATTCGGAGATGGATTTCACCTTTGTACCTATTTCATCAAGAAGGTTAGAATAATCTTTCTCCAGATCAATTTTAAAATCTTTTTCTTTGAAATACTCCTCGGCAATGTTTAATGCCGAAACTACTGCGATTGTTTCTTCAGACTGATTGGGAGACTCGCTATTTATTCGGTTCATTATGCCGTCTAAATAATCCGAAATTCTTTCCACTTTTTCTGCATTCTCGCCCTGCAGATTGTACTCACTATTGAATATTTTTACCCGTATATCTTTTTGACTCATTTGTTCAATAGATGATTTATTATGCCTGTGAATTTGAAAATTTTAAAAAGTCAAACATTGCTTCGTGTCTCAATTTTTATCAGAGTTGTCGTGCTGCTCCAGATGCGTGTCTATTCTTGTAATTAATTCCTGTATCCTCGACTTTACAATGTTTTTATCATTAATTGAAACTTTGTTATTCGTCGAGTTCAAAACCGAATTCTTTAAATCCGAGTTTTCTTTGTCTTTGTTAATTAATTCTGTGTTTAATTTTGTATGCTGTAGTTTTAATTCTGATATTTTTATGTTTAAGTTTTTTATGTTTTCTTTCAGTAATATGTTTTCATTTTTCAGGTCTTTTAGTTTTGAAATTAATATTTTAACTTTTGATAAAAGATCTTCAAGATTAATTCTTACTGAATTTTTCTGATCTTTAAAAAAATCTTTATTTATTTCACCTGATTTATTACTCATTTTTGATAGTTTCTTAAAGAAACTTTATGCTCTTAATGAAGCTCCTAATTTTGTGCCGAGATCTTTAACTATTTTATCTATAATATCATTTATCGCGTCGTCAGTCAGCGTTCTCTCAATGGATGAAAATTTTAATGTAAATGCAAGGCTCTTTTTGTTTTCACCCAATTTTGAATCCTCATAATGGTCAAACAGCTTCACGCTTTTTAGCAGACTACCGCCGCTGTTTAAAATGCTGTTTTTCAGCTCATCATAAGTTACTTTTGAATCGACAACTAATGCCAGATCTCGTGTTACTGACGGAAATTTTGAGATTTCTCTGTACTTTTTTGAATTTAAGATTTTTCTGAAAATCTTATCTAAATAAAATTCGGCAATATAAACGTCAGATTCAATCTCAAATTCCTTTTTCAGGGAGCTCTCTATCTTAAATATTTTCCCTATGGATTCATTATTTAAGCGAATATCTGTCTTAATCTCATCTAAAACTTTATCATTATAATAAAATAATGTAAAATTTTCAAGATTCAATTTAGACAAAAACATTTCAGCCTCCCCTTTAATGGAAAATAAATCAAACTCCTTATCACCTCCGTAAATTAATTCCGAATCGTTTTTCCCTGACATCGCAAGTATCAGCCGGTTTTCTTCTTTGAACTTATCGCCTTCATTCGAATAAACCTTGCCGATCTCGAATAATTTCAGTGATATGTCTTTTCCGGAGTTATTGAAATTATTACTAATTATTTTCAGCATGCTGAAAGCCAGATCGGTTCTGAGCGCATCCATTTCAACGGAAATAGAATTTTTTAATTTAACAATATTTCCTTGAAATGTTTTAAGTCTATTCTTCTCTGTCAAAGGATTCGTAAGTATCTGATTAAAACCCCTGCCGGTTAAATACGCTGCTATCTCTTTTGTTTTTTTGAAGTCATCACCTCCGTATTTTGCCGTATCAGATACGCTGATTCTGAAATTAGTATCACCTTCAATATTATCATATCCGTATATCCGTGCTATTTCCTCTATAAGATCAATTTCCCTTAATATATCCAGCCTCCGGAATTCCGGTATCTCAAATATCATTTTATTGCCTGCTTTTTTTACAAAATCAATTTCAATCTTACCGAGAATTTTCTTTATCTCATCCTCACTCAATTCAATCCCGATTAACTTATTGGTTTTTTCCGGACTCAGACCGATTTCAATTTTCTGAAATTTCACCGGATAATCGTCGTATAAATCTTTTGAAACCTCACCGCCCGCATTCTCATGAATTAGCTGAGTTGCCCTGTTCGATGCATACTCAACCATGTTGACATCTATTCCTCTTTCAAATCTCTGTGATGCATCAGTCTGAAGCATGAGTTTCTTTGAATTTTTTCTGATTGAAACCGGGTCGAAGTAAGCAGATTCAATAAATATATTTTTTGTATCGCTGCTGATTTCGGAATCCTTGCCTCCCATGATTCCCGCAATACCAATGCTCCTCTCTGCGTCACAAACCATTAGCGAGTCACTATTAAGAACTCTTTCTTTTGAATCTAAAGTTATGAATTTATCACCATCATTGGCTGTCTTCACAATTATTTTCTTACCTTTGATTTTATCGTAATCAAAAGCATGGAGCGGCTGACCGGTCTCGAACATAACAAAATTTGTAATGTCAACTATGTTGTTCTTGGGCTTTAATCCAACCGAAGCAAGTCTTTTCTTTAACCAGTCCGGAGATTCTTTAATTTCAATATTACGTATTACTCTTCCGGTAAATCTTTTGCAAAGATCATGATTTTCAATTTTTATTTTGACAAGATCTTTTGTAAGATCATTTGATTCTGTTATTTTAATTTCAGGGATGGAAATCCTTTTGTCATAGATAGCAGCGACTTCTCTCGCAACTCCGATGTGTGAATACAAGTCGCCTCTGTTTGGTGTTATACCGATTTCAAAAATAATGTTATTTGCATTAATGTGATCTGAGAATTTTTCTCCGACTTTAGCATCACCATTCAAAACTAAAATACCCTCATGACTATCTGACATGTTCAATTCTTTCTCCGAGCATATCATCCCTTCCGAAAGTTCACCTCTGATCTTTGTTTTCCTTATCTCAAAATTACCGTTTGGGATTACAGCGCCGATCTTCGCAACGCAAACTTTCTGCCCAGCCTCGACATTCGGCGCACCGCAAACAATGCTCAGAACCGTATCGCCTGTATTTACTTTACATAAGCTAAGCTTATCCGCATTTGGATGCTTTTGCATTTCAATAACCTCGCCAATTACGAATTTATCAAAGATTTTAGATTCATCTTCAATGGCTTCTATATCCAGTCCTGCTGAAACCATCTTTTCCGATAAAGATTGAACGGAATCATATTTAAAATCAGGAATATATTCCCTGAGCCAGTTTAAACTTATTTTCATAAGTGGCAAATATAGTTAATGCACAACGGAGTTTAAACAGAAAACGATGGCAGAGTGCAGTTGGCTTGAATATAGTGTTCAACCCAGATTTTTCATTAGAACATTTAATTTACCACGAAGTCACAAAGACACAAAGCAATTGCTAATAAAATAGAATGTAAGAAAAAATTCTTTGTACACGTTGCGAAATCCTTTGCGTACTTTACGTTTGCAGCATTTCAAGATTTCTAATGAACAATTTGGGTTCAAATATTTTAATTGGATGGATGTGTTGTCTCTAACAGGACGTAAGGTTTAAGATCAAAAATCATCTTCTATTTGTAATTTTCTATTAAGAAAAGGATTATATTCCTTTTCATCTTTTACATTTGTCAATCCCAAATGTCCGGGATGCAGGATGTAATCGTCTTTGGTATGTTTGAATAACTTATTATTTATTGAATCCAGCAATATGTTTAAATCCCCACCCTGCAGATCTGTTCTGCCGACGGAATTCTTAAATATCAGATCTCCACAGAAAACATTTTTGTTTTTATGGTCTATTATGCAGACGCTGCCGGGAGAATGTCCGGGAGTATTTATGAATTTTAGTTCCGTATTGTTTAAAACAATAACAGTCTTTTCAGTAATATATTCGTCGATTGGCGGAGGCGGGGGAAAATCAAGCCCGAAGAAACGTGCCTGCTGAGGTGCATTGTTAATTAAGAATTCATCTTCTTTGTGCAGTAATACAGGAACAAGGAAAAAGTCCTTTGCGAACTTATTGCCGAGTATGTGATCAAGATGTCCGTGTGTGTTAACAATGAATTTAATTTTAATCCCATTATCTTTAACAATCTCTCTGATATTATTTTTCTCGGATTCGGTAAAAGCTCCGGGGTCAATAATTATTCCTTCTTTGGTTTCTTCATCATAATAAATGTAACAATTCATACTGAAAGGGTTTAAGGTAATCTGAATTACTTTCATTGTTAGTAAATTGATTTTACTTTTTTTAAATTTTAATTTGCGACTGATTAAACATTCATGAGTGAGACAGACAAAATTAAGGTAATTGCAACTAATCGTAAAGCTAATTTTGAATACGAAATATTAAACAGGTATGAAGCAGGTCTTGTGATTACAGGAACGGAGGTAAAATCTTTACGTGAAGGCAAAGTCAATCTTCAGGAAGCGTACGGAAGAGTCATTAATGATGAAGTCTGGATAATTAACTCACACATTAACGAATACAAATTCGGCAACATCAATAACCACGAACCTTTAAGAAACAGAAAGCTTCTTTTAAACAAAAAAGAAATCAGAAAAATAAAACAACAGCTTCAGGAAAAGGGACTTACATTGGTTCCATTAAAAATTTATTTCAAAGGCTCACTTGTAAAAGTCGAAATTGGAACAGCTAAAGGGAAGAAGTTGTATGATAAACGAGAGTCAATTAAAAAAAGAGACATCGAAAGGAATCTAAGCAGGTTATGAGTTTTGCATCCGTCAAGGAACAAATGAACATAATCAGGGAGGGCACTGTTGAAATAATCCCCGAGGATGAACTTGTAAAGAAGTTTGAAGAATCCATAAAAAAAAGCAGACCTTTAAACATAAAATTAGGATGTGATCCTTCCAGACCGGATCTTCACATCGGACATTCTGTTGTATTAAATAAGCTAAGGCAATTTCAGGAATTAGGACACAATGCAATTTTAATAGTAGGTGATTACACGGCAATGATAGGCGATCCATCCGGGAAAAAGAAGACTCGGCCTCAACTTACGTTTGAAGAGACAAGAGTGAACGGTGAGACATATTTTAAGCAAGCAGGAAGGATTCTTGATCTGAAAAAAACAAAAATAGTTTACAATTCGGAATGGCTCAGCAAACTTGACTTAAAGGAGCTTATTCACATTATAAGTAAGTTTACAGTACAGAGAATTCTTGAGAGAGATGATTTTACAAATCGGTTGAAAGATCAGACAGAAATATCTTTTCACGAAATGCTGTATCCGATAATGCAGGGATACGACTCTTATGCAATTGATGCTGATGTGGAATTAGGGGGAACAGATCAGAAGTTTAATAATCTAATGGGGCGCGACATGCAGAGACGATTCGGTAAGGAACCGCAGGTTGTTATTACAATGCCTCTTTTGGAAGGGACTGACGGATCAGAAAAGATGAGCAAGTCTTTGGATAATGCGATCGGAATAACGGATGAGCCTAAGGATATATTCGGAAAAACAATGAGTATACCCGATGTTCTTATTTACAAATATTTTCAGCTTGCTACAAAAGTCAGCAGTGATGAGCTTGCTAAGATAAGAAAAGAACTGGAATCCGGTGAAGCTAATCCCAGAGATGTGAAAAGAAGGCTCGGATTTGAGCTGGTAAAATTATATTATGATGAAAATACCGCTGTTAAGACAATTGAAGATTTTGATAAAGTCTTTATTAAAAAGGAAGTCCCCGATGATATTCCGGAAGTAACTTTACAAGATGATTCTATTAAACTTGTTGATCTTTTGACATCAAACAGTTTATCCGAATCTAAAACTATTGCAAGAAAGCTGATCGAGCAGGGTGCGGTCAGCATTAACGGAAAAAAAGTAACAGACGTAAATTCCGTTATTAATTTAGAAAACGGGATGGTGTTTAAAGTAGGGAAAAGGAAGTTTTTGAAAATCGTTAAATAGTTGAGTTAGTTGAGTGGGTTGAGTTAGTTGAGTAGGTTGAGTTAGTTGAGTGGGTTGAGTTAGTTGAGTTAGTTGAGTAGGTTGAGTTAGTTGAGTAGGTTGAGTTAGTTGAGTAGGTTGAGTTAGTTGAGTAGGTTGAGTTATTTGAGTCACTTTGATTGTAAAAATATTAAACTAAACATTACTAAACTTTACTTAACTAAACTTACTAAACTTACTAAACTTACTAAACTTTAAACTTACTAAACTTACTAAACTTTAAACTTACTAAACTTACTAAACTTTAAACTTACTAAACTTATTAAACTTTAAACTTTAAACTTACTAAACTTTAAACTTACTAAACTTACTAAACTTACTAAAC
>CAYNTN010000204.1:0-6422 GCA_964399995.1 uncultured Ignavibacteriaceae bacterium | reverse complement strand
AATTACCAATGTCAGGTCACCATGATAATGTTAGTCCACACCATTGGATGACAATATTAGGTCATAACTACCAATAGTCTTTACGGGTAACCAACCTAACACACTGTAAACTGATGATCCTCAAATAGATGGAAAAGTGCCGGGTCTTTAACTACTTATTTCAATTCTGCAATTGGATTAGGGAATAGACTTTCGGATAAGAAGATGTGCTTATCCCTTACGATGTAATCCTTACCTTTTTTGAATTTTGGCGCGACTACGTAATTATAGATTTTTTCACCCTCGGATGTTACATATCTCTTTTTGTACTTTTTTCCGTGGAGGAGGTTATTAAGATACTGCTTGGATATATCTTTCTCTTTCAGATAAACCGATGAGTGATGATATTTATTTCCGTTAAAATTAATGGTTTTAATCATAATATAAATGTAAACCGAAAATAGAAATTATTCAATATTTAAATCCTGACACAAAGTTATTCAGGTCCTGATGGAAGTTATGCAGACAGATCTCAGTGACATCCGAACTAATAGCTAAGAAGTCATTTGCTCTCCAGCTAAGCTAAAGTCTCTTAGCTATATCTTTAAAGTTTATACTCTTTAGATTACCGTTTTCCTCTGCATTGGAAAAAGAATTTTAAATTAAGATTATTATTTTATTTTCATTTGAAGTGTACAGTGATAAGAATATAAGCAAACCATTCAAAACCATGACAAAATCATTCAAAAAACATATAATTAATTTTCTGTAATTGATGTTAAAAAAAGTAATTTGTATATTATTTCTATGAAATTGTGTATTATTTTATTTTCTACGTATTTATTATTATTGTGTGCAACTCCATGCATTTTGGAACCGCAAACAGAAAAAAGTGATATTTGCTGTAATTCTTCCCCCTCAACAAAAGACCAAAAAGACAATTCTGATGGTCACCATGGCTGCAATCCCCTTAGAGGTTGTAGTTGCGCCCTTAGTTATAGCGCTGATTTACCGGCTTTTGTTTTATTAATATCAGCATCAGCATCAGAACCTCTAAAGATTTTATCCCAACAATCCTTTTATTCTCTTATTGTAACTTCGATCTGGCAACCTCCTAAAATTTCTTAAATTCTTCTCAAATAATTTTTTTTCACATTTGTTGAGCACTCGTTGCGCAACAAAATTTTTAACATTAAAAAAAAATAAAAAAATGAAAACATTCAAATTTTTTTTCTTTATCATTTTACTCGCAGGTACTTTAATCTCATGCGGACAAAATGAAAAATCCGCTTCATTTGCAACTGAAATATATTGTGATCATTGCGCTGACTGTGAGTCCTGTAAAGCAAGGGTCGAAAAAGCTCTCCTTTCGAATACTGCAATTAAATCAGCTGATATGAAAGTAAATGAAAAAGTCATCATGGTAAATTATGATCCGTCCAAGATTGACGAACAAAAGATTAAACAGATAATTGCCAAAACAGGCTTCAGCGCAGGTGATGTAAAGCCTGATCCAACTGCGTATGATAATCTTGATGATTGCTGTAAGAAAAAATAATTAGACAACCATTTATTAATATTTGCAAATCTTCGTAGGGATTTTAAATGATAGATCGTATAATAAAGTTTTCTGTCAAAAATAAACTTATAGTTGGATTTTTTGTACTAGTACTCATTTGCTGGGGAAGTTATTCTCTTGTTCATTTACCAATTGATGCATTACCTGATATCACAAATAATCAAGTGCAGGTTATAACGGTTGCACAAACACTTGCTGCTCAGGAGGTCGAGCAATATGTAACTGCCCCGATTGAAGCAGCCTGCGCGAGTCTTCCGGACATGATTGAAATAAGATCAATTTCAAGACTTGGCTTGTCAGTTATCACCATTGTATTTAAAGATAATGTTGATATTTACAGAGCGCGGCAAATGATCAATGAGCGTTTAAAAGAAGCAGAAGAGCACATACCCAAAGGCGTCGGAAGTCCAGATCTTGCTCCACCATCGACGGGTCTCAGTGATATTTATCAGTATGTACTGCATACTAAAATCGGCTATGAGTCCGCGTATTCAAATACGGACCTGAGAGAATTTCAGGATTGGATAGTAAAGCGTCAGTTAGAACGTGTTCCGGGAGTTGCAGAAATCAATACTTTAGGCGGTCACCTGAAGCAATATGAAATAGCTGTCAGCTCAGAAAAACTAAAGTCTATGAATATTACGATCCCTGAAATATTTGAAGCTTTGGAAAAAAATAATGAGAATACTGGTGGAAGCTATATCGAAAAAGGTGTTAATTCTTATTTTATCAGAGGGATGGGAATGGCTACTAATCTTGAAGATATAGAAGACATTGTAATAAAAAAAACTGAAGGTATTCCTGTTTTAATACGTAATGTTGCAAAGCTGCAGTATGGTTCTGCAAATCGATATGGAGCCGCAACCCGCGACGGAGAAGGTGAAGTTGTTGTGGGAGTTGTAATGATGCTTAAGGGACAAAATTCAGCTGAGGTAACCGAACGTGTTAAAGAAAAAATAATAACAGTTCAAAAATCTTTACCGGAGGGTGTTGTTATTGAACCTTTCCTTGACAGAAGCGATCTTGTCAGCCGGGCTATTAAAACTGTAACAACTAACCTTATTGAGGGCGGTCTGATTGTTGTATTCATTTTGGTATTATTCTTAGGAAACATCAGAGCAGGTTTGATTGTGGCTTCTGTGATCCCATTATCTATGCTGTTCGCAATCGGTATGATGAAAGTGTTTGGTGTTTCGGGAAATCTGATGAGCCTTGGAGCTATTGATTTCGGTTTGATCGTTGACGGAGCTGTCATAATAGTTGAAAGTATTGTAAGCAGAGTTTCCGCATATTCAAAGAGTGCCGGCAAGTTGCTGACATCAGGAGAAATGGATGAGGAGGTGTATCAGGCCTCCTCCAAAATACGTACTGCAGCTTCCTTCGGCGAGATAATAATTCTTATTGTTTATTTACCTATACTAACGCTTACAGGGATTGAAGGAAAAATGTTTACCCCTATGGCGCAGACAGTTTCATTTGCCATTCTTGGAGCGTTTATTTTATCTTTGACTTATGTTCCTATGATATCTTCTCTTTTTCTCAGTAAAAAAACGGAACACCGCCGAAATTTTTCGGATAAAATGATGGATATATTTCAGAAAATTTATTATCCGTCGATTTGCTTCGCATTAAAAAGAAAAATCGCCGTAGTGTTAATTTCAATACTGTTATTTGTTGTAAGTATGTTTTTGTTTTTCAGCATCGGCGGGGAATTTATACCAACACTTGAAGAGGGTGATCTTGCAATAAACACTCGCATTATGGCAGGCAGCTCTCTTTCAAAAAATATCGAAATACTTACACGTCTTGAGATCATGTTGAAGAAAGAATTTCCTGAAGTCAAACAGGTTGTATCAAGAATCGGATCCGCGGAAATTCCTACAGATCCCATGTCTGTAGAAGTTGCTGATATCATAGTTGTCCTCAAGGATAAAAGTGAATGGACAAGTGCATCTTCGCGCGATGAGCTTGCAGATAAAATTAAGAAAGAGCTTTCGAATTTGCCGGGTGTGAGCATGGAAATATCACAGCCGGTTCAGCTGCGTTTCAATGAACTTATGACGGGTGTGCGTTCGGACGTAGCTGTAAAGATCTTTGGCGATGATCTCGATGTACTGGCAAAAAAAGGAAGTGAAGCAATCAGGTTAATTGAAAATATAGAAGGAATAGCGGATCTGAAAGCTGAAGAGGTTGTAGGCCTGCCTCAGATCTCTGTAAAATATAACAGACAAAAGATCTCTCAGTATGGGCTTTCTGTTTATGAAATTAACCGGGTATTGAGAACTGCTTTTGCAGGGGAAGCTGCAGGAGTAATTTTTGAAGGAGAGAAACGATTTGATCTGGTGGTTCGTCTTGAAAAGGAGTTGAGGACCAGTATTGATGAAATTCGAAACCTCTATATCCCGTTACCGGACAGAGACCAGATTCCCTTGTTTCAAGTGGCAGAAATTGAGTTTGATGCGGGACCAATGCAAATATCACGTGATGACGGTAAGAGAAGAATCACGCTTGGACTAAATGTCCGCAACCGGGATGTACAATCTGTTGTAGAGGAGATCAAAACAAAATTCAATAATGAGCTTGAGCTGCCTGCCGGTTATTATTTAACTTATGGCGGACAATTTGAAAATCTCACTGAAGCAAACAAAAGGTTAGCTATAGCTGTCCCAATTGCACTTCTTCTGATCATTGTCCTGTTATATTTTACATTCCATTCCATTCAGCAAACACTTATGATATTCACAGCTATACCGCTTTCGGCGATTGGAGGTGTATTTGCATTATGGCTTAGGGATATGCCTTTCAGCATTTCTGCCGGAGTAGGGTTTATTGCATTATTTGGAGTCGCTGTTCTAAATGGTATTGTTCTTATTGCATCTTTCAATCAATTAAAAAATGAGGGAATGGAAAACATTCAGGAGCGTGTTCTTACAGGAACGCGTATAAGGCTAAGACCGGTTCTGATGACTGCGGCTGTTGCTTCGCTCGGCTTTCTTCCGATGGCGATTTCTACTTCTGCAGGCTCAGAAGTCCAAAAACCGCTTGCTACAGTTGTAATAGGTGGTTTGATCACGGCGACCGCATTAACACTTATTGTTTTACCGGTCATTTATGTTCTTGTTACCGAATTTAAGAGATTCAAATCAGAATATTAATCAGTTCATTTATTCACTATTAAAATATCTTTATCAACAAATCAACACAATCAAACTGTAATAAACCTAAATTATTTACTTGAGAAATAACATGAAGTCTTTTAATAAAATAAAATTGCACAAACCGAAGCAGATAGGAATAATAGTCATATTCGTTTTAGTTCTCATGATGACCATTACATCATGCGGTAAAAAGCAAGAATCAACAGAAACTGAAGTATCATCTGAAATCGAAGAAGTTTCAACGCATGCCCATACTGACAGTATTGAAAAAGTAACTGATTTACAAATCACTTCTAAACAATTTAAAGCTGCAGGCATTGAACTTGGCAATCTTCAGGAAACCGGATTGACAGAATTACTTAAAGCAAACGGGACACTTGACGTCCCCCCGCAAAGCACTGCAGAAATAGCTCCATATATTGGAGGTGTTGTCAGATCAATTGGAGTTGTTCAGGGTGACTTTGTGAAAAAGGGACAAGGGATAATTACACTGGAGCATCCGGATTATATAAAACTTCAGGAAAGCTATGTCACCATAAAAAGTGAATTGGATTATCTTGAGAAAGAATATTTAAGACAAAAATCGCTATATGATGACAAAGTTAATTCCGGAAAAACCTTTCAACTCGCTGAATCAAATTACAACTCGGCAAAAGGTAAACTTTCTTCACTCGAAAGACAACTCTCCATGCTAAACATTTCGATAGAAGGATTAGATGAGGGTAACATATCACAAACTGTTTTGATACGAGCGCCAATAAATGGTTATGTATCACACATACATGCCACTTTAGGATCGTACGCTGAACCAAACAAGCCGCTGCTTGATATAATTGATAACAGTAAAATTCAGGTTAATTTAGAAATTTTTGAAACAGATCTTAACAAAGTGAAAGTTGGTCAGAAATTCAGTTGCAAACTTACAAATCAGGATAACGCTGAAATTAACGGGACAATTACAAAAATTACTAAGAACATAGATAACAATTCAAAATCTATCTCAGTCAAAGGCCGCTTAAATAATACTGATAACGTGGTGTTAATCCCGGGAGTTTTTGTCAATGCTTTAATAGAGGTCGGCAATAGTTCAGTTACCGCCGTACATGAAGAAACTATTGTAAGGTCGGGAAAGAATCAATATGTATTCATTGTAGACCGGGAATTAGTTAACAAACCACCGGAAGCCGGAAAGGATCCATATTCCGTAAAAGATGCAAATGGGAACATCATTCCACTTGTATATAAGATGATAGAAGTCAAAACAGGAATGGCAGAAAATGATCTAATTGAAATCTCTCCGTACGAAGAAATAAAACCGGAAGACCGGATGGTAATCAAGGGAGCATATTATTTAATTTCAGCATTAAAAAGTGGTGAGACAGTCGGATGTTGTGCGCCCGCTGAAGAAGAGAAAAAAGAGTAATCTTTACATTGATTTGGACTGGTCAATTATTTTATGAAAAGCATCTTCTTTACATCTGTAAAATTATCAGTACAAAGCGTGTAATAATAAATACCTGAAGATAGGTTCGAAGCATTGTAATTAACATTATATTTTCCTGAAGAAAGCTTTTCGTTATTCAACAGATTGGCTACTTCATTTCCAAGTATATCATAAACTTTTAAGTTTACATTTTGTGACTTAGCTATTGAAAAATTTATGTTTGTTGCAGGATTAAATGGATTCGGATAATTTTGACTTAAAC
>CAYNTN010000203.1:0-6433 GCA_964399995.1 uncultured Ignavibacteriaceae bacterium | reverse complement strand
CATCCATTCTCTTGACATCATCACTGATCATTTGAAGAAGCACGTTTTCAAAATGATCCGAGATTTCTTTCACGTATTCATCTTTAAGTAAACTTGTATTGTAGCTAAAGGCAATGTTTATTTTTTCCGAACTTCCGACTAAAATAGTTAAAGGATAATTTGTTTGTTCATGCTTTTGAAAATTTTCAACCTGAAGCTTCCATTGTTTAGCTTTAATAATTTTGCTTACCGGCTGATTTTCAAACACAAGTAAACTGTCAAACAAATCACCTTTGATGCCTGTGAGGCTTTTTATTTCCTGCAAAGGTGTGTATTGATATTGTTCGGAAGAAACCTGCTGCTTCTGCAATTCTACCAGCCAGTCTGAAATCTTAATATCTTCCCGAAAGACGGAATGCAGCGGTAAAGTATTTATATATAATCCCACCCGTTTTTCTATAGCCGGAAGATCATCCGGACGTCCTGATACAATTACTCCGTACACGATGTCCCGGCTTCCGGTATACCTGTGCAGAAGATAAGACCACACACCTTGTATTAATGTGTTTATTGTTAACCTGTTCTTTTGAGCATACATTTCTGCTTTGGAGGTTTTCTCCTCATGTATTTCCAATAACATAGTATCATAATTTCCAACCCCTTTGGTTCGATTATTCGTTGATTCTATGAAAGGCAGAAGCGTACTTTGCTCCAATCCCTTCATATAATTTCCCCAGTACATTTCCTGCCGGTTTTTGTCTGTACGCTCTAAATACCTGATATAATCTTCATAGAGATCATCATCAGATTTCTCAGGCACTTTTCCTTCAACTAAATTTTCATATGCCGTCAAAAACTCTTCCAGCAAGATTGGTGTAGACCACCCGTCAAATAAAATATGATGTGATGTCCACAGCATTTTGTATCTGTCTTCGCTTAATCTGATTAATCCGATTCTCATCAGAGGCGCGGATTTAAAGTCAAAACCTTTAAGGCGATCCGCTTCTTCAAAGTCCTTCACCGCTATTGACTGTGCTTCCGGATCCAAATTGCGAAAGTCAAGATGAGTTACCGGCAGCTCAACTTTTTTGTAAACACACTGAACCGGTACACTGAATTCATCATAATAAAAACAGCTTCTGAGAATACTGTGACGGTTCAATACCTGATCCCAGCTGAGGCTGATTTTCTCCAGATCAGGGTTAATAAGTTCACATGTCAGCTGCTCGATATAAGCTCCTCCTGTATTCTCGTTGTAAAGACCATGAAATAGCATCCCTTCCTGCAATCCGCTTAAACGATAAATAGAGGATATGTCTTTTGATTTTTTTTCAAAAAGGAGATCCTTGGATGCTGAAATATGTTTGATTAATTCATTTTTATTTTTCTTTATATAATTAATCACAAAATCATTCTTCTTAATATCATGCATTTCACCCTTAGTCAGTTTTTTCTTATCTCCTTTTAAAAAGAGCTCTCCATTTTCCACTGCTAATGAAAAATTCAATTTTTCGAGATGTGTAATAAATTCTTGTGTTCCCATTAAATGTTACTTTTAAAATTTAATTATATTTTCTTTGTCATCCTTCTGTAAAAATTCATCCAGTTCCTCATAGCTGATTTCCGATCCCAGACCGTAATCCGATGGAGTATAAACTGTGCCTTCCTTCTGCTGTTCTATGCAATGTGATATTAGAAGCTCAAGTTTTGATTTATATTTTTCAGCTAAAGCGGAAATTGTTTCCTCATGATAATGAAATCGGCTGTAACCCCAGTTTACCGTAAGCTCTCCCCCTTTAATCATACTGTTTACTGACATGCGATAACTTACAATAGCGTCTTCCCTTCTGTCTGCTCCTTTTGATTCCCGTGCTTCCGCCAGCAATTTACTTCTGCTGACAACGTTGTCTATCTGACCTAAATAATTGAATATTATATCCCAGCAATTCTTACCGGTTAGATTCTCCTCCTTGTTAATGTATTTCAATACTCCATAACCAAGTCCCTTGTCCGGTATTTTCCGGAGCTGCTCTTTAACGGACTTAATTGCATCAGGTATATCTGTCCCGGATGTTAAATCCAACAGCAAAGGATACTGATTCGTAAACCACCCTACTGTATGACTTGTATTTATGCTTCCGGTAATACTCTCTGAAATGCTTTCACGTCCATGACCTTCCATTCCTATGATTACACTTTTTCCGGAACTCCATTCACAAAGAGTGAGTGCCAGTGCGCAAAGCAATACGTCATTTATTTCCGTACGATAAACGCGCGGTACCTCCTGCAATAACAATTGTGTCTGCACTGCATCCAGTTTCATCATTTGTTTTTCTATGTCGTGCGCTCTTACCAAACCATTATATTCCATGTCAACTTTCAATGGCTCATACCGGCTTACTACATATTCCCAGTGAAGACTTTGCGGTATTATTAGTTTGCTGTTTCCATATTGCTCCAAAGCTTTATACCATTGCCTGTATGAACTTGTCTTAAGTCCGAGATCAGCTTTTCCCTCTTTCTGAATTCCAATCATCAGCTGTTCCAAATCATCGAGTAATATTCGCCATGATACACCATCAACCGCCAGATGATGGATTACAATTAATAACCTGTTCTGTGTATCTTTTTCAGGCATTAACATCAGTAAAAATTTCACTATCACTCCGTTTTCTATATCAAGACTGCTCTGACACTTGTTTGCATTCTCTTTTATCAGCTTCTCGAGTGAACTCTCATCTGCAGATTGTAAATCGATTGTTTGTAACGTAACTGTATCCGCTCCATATTCCTGATTCCACTGTCCGTCCTTTTTATAATATCTGAATCTCAACGCATCATGATGAGCAGTTAATTGCTCAACTGCTTTCCCTAATACTTCAACTGATATTGACTTATCTATGGTTAATAAAACTCCCTGATTAAAATGTGAAATGTCATTGTCAGCCTCTTCAAAAAAGCTTTGCTGCATTGGTAATAATCCGCAGGGTCCGGTCAATAACCCCTGTTCACCGGATATTACCTCACCCGATCGGGCTGCGATTGCAGCCGAAAGACTACCTATAGTCTGGTAAAGAAAAATATCCCTGGGTTTCAGTTCATATCCGTATCGTCTTGCACGGCTTACAATCTGAATCCTTATTATGGAATCGCCTCCAAGCTCAAAAAAATTGTCATTAATTCCAACACGTTCAACATGAAGCAGGTCCTCCCAGATTGATGCAAGAATTTTTTCAAGCTCATTGCGCGGAGCTTCGTACTCATTACTCAAAAGCTCACTTACATCAGGATTAGGCAATGCTTTCCTGTCTGTTTTACCGTTTCGTGTTAAAGGTAACTTGTCTAATTCTACCCAAATAGCGGGTATCATATACTCCGGCAGTTTTTTCCTTAAGAAAGACAAGATTGCTTCTTTGTCAAAAACTCCTTCAGGCACTACATATCCCGTCAATCTCCTGTTACCGTCTTTTGTATCACGCGCTAATACCGCTGACTGGCGAACTAACTCACATTCCTGAAGCACGCTCTCAATTTCACCAAGCTCAATCCTGTACCCTCTGATCTTTACCTGCTCATCTATTCTTCCCAAATACTCTATATTTCCGTCTGGCAGCCAACGTGCCAAGTCTCCTGTCCTGTATAATCTTTCTCCCTCCTTATTAACAAAAGGATTTCTGATAAACCGGTCACTTGTCAGATCCGGAAGATTTAAATAACCTCTTGCTAATCCTGCTCCGCTAATATATATCTCTCCTGCTACGCCGATTGGAACCAGTTCTTGTGCTTTGCTGAGAATATAAAACTTTGCGTTGTCAATCGGTTTGCCTATCGGAATCTCATTCTTTGAGCTTTCATTTTCATCTGTGGTATTAAAACTATAAACACTGCTTCCAACCGTTGCTTCCGTCGGACCGTATTCATTTATTACATTTATTTCAAATCCGCTTTCTGCAAAATAATTTAAATGGCTCTTAAGCAGCGCTTCTCCGCCTATCACTAATTTCTTTGTCACTAACTCTCCGTAACCTGTATTAATGTTTGACTGAAGCATCTCCAGATGCAAAGGTGTAACCTTAATAAAATCATACGGAGCATATTTTTCAAAATTAATGTCTTCAAAAATATTTTCCGGTTGTTTTGATCCAATGACTACCGATTTACCCGCTATCAATGGTTTGAATATACCGGTGAGTGAAGCATCGAATGTATATGACAAAAGTATAAAACTACCGGAATTACCGGCTTCTTCACTAATGTAACGGGTTTTATTATTTTGTAAATAATTCATCAGACTGATATGCTCTATCATAACACCTTTCGGTTTACCTGTAGAACCGGATGTATAAATCACATAAGCCAGATTTCCGGGTCCGGTATTAGTTTGTGGATTGCCCGGCTGCTGCTTGACGATGCTTGCCCGGTCTCCGTCAATTTCTATGATGTCAATATTTTCAGCAGAAGACATTTTCGCTCTGCTCTCTTTACTTGTTACAGCTAACGATGCTGCTGTATCTTTCAATATGTAACTAATACGCTCTTCAGGGTATTCCGGATCTAAAGGAACATATGCTGCTCCTGATTTTAATATACCAAGTATCCCGATTATCATATCAATACTCTGCTCAATGCATATCGGTATCGCCATTTCTTCTTTAGATCCCCTGCTTCGTAAGTAATGCGCCAATTGATTCGATTGCTCATTAAGTTCTTTATAAGTCAATTTCTTGTCTTTATATACCAGAGCAATATTATCCGGAGTTTTCCCTGCCTGCTCCTCAAATAAATCAACGACAGTTTTATCCGTCGGGTATGCAAAATCTGTATCATTGAACTCATACTTCAGGCGTGCAACTTCCTCAGCAGGAATAATTTCAGCAGCGTTTATATTCTCTTCATAATTTTCCAGATAACAATTAATTACTTTTTCAAAGTATCCCGACAGGTCTTTAAGATTCTTCCCGGACTTCAGATTTTTTCTTAATGAATAACCAACACTTAATACATTACCGGTAATCCTTGTTGTACAGGTTAAATATGTATTGTTTAATTCATGACCCAAAGAATCATTTTCATCAGTCACTTTCTCGACGTCATCTGCCTGAATAAATTCTGTTAGTCCTTTTTCCAGATTTTCGAATACATGGAAATTTATAAAATTGAATATGGTATCAAAGAAAGGATTTTCATTAGACGCCTTTTCTCCCGTTATTTTAACTATATCAAATAAAGTTGTCCTGTCTCTTTTCTTAAGCTCAGTAAATTTTTTCTCAATGTGCTCAAAGTATGTCTTCCATGTTGAAATGTTCTGACCGGATTTAAATCTGAAAGGAATGGTGTTCAAAAAACAGCCGAGTACTTTATCACCGTCTTCCTTCAAAGGTCTGTTATTCGTCACAAGTCCCACCGTCATCTCATCTTCATAAGTAAGCAAATTTAATGAATACAGGTATGCTCCGAACAGCAATGACTTTATGCTTATTCCGTCTTGCTTCGTCCTTCCGGTTAAAATTTTTAAATAATCCTGACTGTAGATTTTATTTAATTCATGAATGACAGTTTCCTGAGAAAATATATCCAGCCGTCTGTATTCGGACATTTCATTCAGCCAAAATTCCCTGTTATCATCTCTCTTTTTTTCCGCAATTCCCTCCGCTACATAATCTTTGTAAGTACACTTTAATGAAGCCGCTGATTCCTCATCAGGATTTGTAAGAAGATTTAAATAAATATTATTCAGCTCGGTGTTGAAAGATGCTACACTCCATCCGTCAAGAATTGAATGGTGAAACTGAAACAAAAAGATTGTATAATTTTTTAATTGTATCAATGACGCACGCCATAAGGGAGCTTTATTTATCTCAAAAGGATTAGCTCGTTCTTTCTTCAGATATTCTTTTATATAATCTCTTGCAGCGTCTTCAGATGAGTCCGGTCTCTCAATCACTTCGACTTTAACCGGAATGCTTTTGTAAACTATCTGCAATCCCTCTGCGTGAATATCGAGATTGAAAGCTGTTCTGAGTATGCTGTGCTTCATTGTCATCAGCTCAAGCGCTTTTTCGAAAATTTTCGTATCGATTTTTTGGGAAAGTTTAAAAACAAACTGATCATGATAAATTGCAAGCTCAGGATCAATCAATGACGCAGATACCATACCGCTCTGTATATCACTCATCGGATATATGTCTTCTATATTATCGGTTTCTTCCAGCAATGGAAGTACTGTGTTCCTTGTTTGCTCAATCTCTCTTTCTGCTGAAACTAAATTTTCGTCAGAACCGGCTTCGGGTGAAGAACTTCCTTTAATCAGATTAAGTAATTCTGATAACGTCCCCGTGTTGTATAAATCAAAGACTTTTATTTCCCTGCCGAATGCTTTCCGTATTTTGTAAACCAGCCTTATTACTTTTATTGAATCTCCGCCAAGTTCAAAAAAATTGTCATTTATTCCCGC
>CAYNTN010000202.1:0-6511 GCA_964399995.1 uncultured Ignavibacteriaceae bacterium | reverse complement strand
GTTAAAAGTTAAAAGTTAAAAGTTGAAAGTTGAAAGTTAAAAGTTGAAAGTTGAAGTTTAAGAAAGTAAAATGTCATTTCATGGAAGTATAACTAAGATGTAATCTGACTGACTATTTTCTTTGCTACTCCAATCTTATCTTCAAAAACCGGTTTACATTTTTCTCCGATCTCATCACGGAGTTTTTTATTCTTCATAATTTCTCTAAATATCCGGTAAAATTGTTTTGTATCTTCGATTACAATGCCGCATCCGGATTGTATTAGGATCTCATCTTCATCCGAATTTTTAACATTATTTGAAAATAAAACCGGCATATTAAATATAGCTGGTTCTAAAATATTATGAAGCCCCGTTTTAAATCCGCCGCCCACATAACTCAAATAAGCTACTGAATATAATTTTGAAAGCAATCCCATCTTATCAACAATTATGAAGTTTTCATTATTGTATTTATCAAGCTGTGAATACCGGATTGAATTTATATTTGCATATCTGCTTTCAATTGCTTTTTCTATTGCTTCAATTTTAGTTTCCTTTGGCTCATGGGGAACAAGAAGTGTCAGTATACAGTCATCATATTCAAGTGATTTGTCAATCGCGGGGAATAAAACATCCTCATCATCTTTCCAGGAACTGCCAATCACAAATACTTTCATACCTTTAATAACTTTTTCTGGAAGTATTTTATCATTAACGGGAATTTTCTTTGCAGATTCATAGACCCGTTCGAACTTCGAATCACCGATTTTGACTACTTTCACTCTCTGCTTTGATAATTTTTTTTTGTAATTATTTTCATCGAAATCATCTATTACGAAGATACTGTCTATCATTCCGTAAAGTATTTTCTTAAATGAACTCACCACGGGGATCTTCCATGTTAAATCTTTCTCATCATATCTTGCATTTGTAAGAACGGTTTTTATTTTCCTCTTGCCGGCTTCATAGAGCAGGTTGTACCAGAGGTCATATCTCATGAAAATAATTATGTCGGGATTTAAAGCATCAAGAAATTTTTTCTGATTGGAAGCCGAATCAAAAGGGAGATACGTCTTTATTGTATTCGGAAAAATTATTGCGGAATTATTAAAGCCGGACGGGGAAAAAAAAGACAGAATTATATCATAACTTTTTTTTCTTAATTCTTCAACCAGAGGAAGAGCCTGCTGAAACTCCCCGAGTGAAGAACAATGTATCAGTACTCTCTTATTATTAACTAAAACAGAAAGAGATTCATCCAGCTCACTGAATAAATCTCCGCGCTTTTTTAAGCCTTCCCTGACCTTTGAGTTGAATAGTGAAATCAGGATGAACGATATCCATAAAAAGGGGATACCAATAAAATTATAAATAGCATACCATAATGTTCTCATGGCAATGGAATTAAACTTCCATAATCTCTTTCTCTTTCACAGATATCAACTCATCAATATCTTTTATGTGCTTGTCCGTCAGCTTCTGTACTTCCGCTTCAGCATGCTTTCTTTCATCTTCAGAAATGTGATCGTCCTTCTCAGTTTTCTTCAGATGCTCTATCGAATCTCTTCTGATGTTTCTTACCGCAACTTTACCATCTTCGGCAAACTTCTTTACAAGTTTTACAATTTCTTTTCTTCTTTCCTCATTCAGAGGTGGAATAGGGATTCTTATGAGAGTTCCGTCATTAGCCGGGTTGAGTCCTAAATTTGCGGAGAGAACGGCTTTCTCAATAAGAGGAACTGCAGTTTTATCCCATGCCTGAATTGTAAGTGTATGGTAATCAGGTGTACTGATGTTACCAAGCTGTGCCAGAGGAGTCGGTGTTCCGTAATAATCCACTTTTATTCCATCGAGCAGATTTGTTGTTGCCTTTCCTGTTCTGATTTTGACGAGCTCCATTCTTACATGTTCGACAGCTTTATGCATTTTTTCCGCTGAACTTTTTAAAACATCTTTTACCATTATTCTTTTAATTATTTATTGAATGTTTTATGATATCAAAGTTCCTATATTCTCACCTGTAACTAATTTTTTCAGATTATCTTTAACATTCATATTGAAAACTTTTATAGGAAGTTTATTTTCCTGACATAAAGTAATGGCTGTCAAATCCATTACACGCAGATCCTTTTCAAGCACTTCAAGGTAAGACAGCTTTTTAAACATTTTTGCTTTCTTATTTTTTTCCGGATCACAATCATAAACCCCGTCAACCCTTGTTCCTTTTATAATTACATCGGCTTTAATTTCAATAGCTCTTAAAGCGGCGGCGGTATCTGTAGTGAAATAAGGGCTTCCCGTTCCCGATGAAAAAATCACTACTCTCTTTTTCTCAAGATGTCTCACTGCCCTCCTGAGTATCAGCGGCTCTGCAACCTCATCCATTTTTATTGCAGACTGAATCCGTGTATATATTCCCTTCTTTTCCAAAGCATTCTGCAAAGCCAGTGAGTTAATGACCGTAGCCAGCATGCCCATCTGATCTCCGGTTACTCTATCTATCCCCTGTTTTTGTGCCGATAGTCCGCGGTAAATATTTCCTCCGCCTATCACTATTCCTGTTTCAATTCCGAGCTTAGTGACCGAATGAATTTCAAAAGCAATTTTTTCAAGTACATCAGAATCAATTCCAAAGCTCAGGTTTCCCATAAGGGATTCCCCGCTTAACTTGAGTAAAATTCTTTTGTAAGTTTTAGGCAATATACTGTTGAAAGATTATGAAAATTTCTGTTCACTTACCAATGTAAATCCTGCAAAATTCGGTTTTCCCGGAAGAGATAAAAAATTTAAGATGCACCTAATTGAAATCTTACCATATCAACAATCTCAATATTGTTATTATTCTTCGTGTTAAAATCTGCAACTATATCCTTTATGGACTTTCCGGCTTCATTTATGTATTCCTGCTCAAGAAGGCAGTTGTCCTGATAAAACCTTTCCACTTTATTGTTTACAATCGTTTCCGCTATCTTATCCGGTTTGTTTTCATTCTTTGCAACGGTTAAATAGATTTCCTTTTCTTTGTCAATTACCTCTTTCGGAATGCCGTTTCTGTCAATTGACTGAGGGTTCATGGCTACTATCTGCATTGCAATATTTTTTCCGAGCTTCTCTGCTTCATCATTATAAGTACCTTTCAGGCCGACTAATGAACCGAGTTTACTTCCGAAATGAATATACTCTGCAACAAAACCTTCATCTGCTTTAATCAGCTTAGCCCTTCTAAGTTCGGTTTTCTCTCCAACCTTTCCCATAATCTCGTCAATTTTTTCCTTGACGGTCAGCCCTTTATCAATTTGAGATGAAAGAATTTTTTCAACATCATCGGAATCATTATCAAGTGCTGTTTTTGCAATGTCTTCAGCAAACTTCTGGAACTCTTCACCTTTAGAAACAAAATCAGTTTCACAATTAACCTCTATAATCGCACCTCTTTTCCTGTCATCTGATATTTTTGATTTAATTGCTCCTTCATTTGCAACTTTATCTGCTCTCTTGACTGCCATTGCAGCACCTTTCTTTCTCAGAATTTCAACAGCTTTATCAATCTGACCTTCTGCTTCCTGCAGAGCTTTCTTGCAGTCATTAATACCCGCACCTGTTTTGTTTCGTAATTCTTTAATTAAATCTAATGTAATTTCCATTTAAAATTTTGAATTTTTAATTTTAAGCGTTTTCTAATTTTTCTTTCATTTCTTCCGATTCATCTTCCTTTGTTATTTTTGCTACATTGCTTCCTTCAATAGCCGCGTCGGATATTGCTTTCAGTATAATTTCAATTGACTTCACGGCGTCATCGTTGGCAGGGATTGGATAGTCAACAAGATCCGGATCGCAATTAGTATCTACAATCGCATAAACAGGTATATTTAATTTCTTTGCTTCGCTTATTGCAATGTGTTCTTTCTTTATATCTACAACAAATATTGCGCCGGGTAATCTTGTCATGTTTACAATTCCGTTCAATACTTTTTCCAGTTTCTCACGGTCTCTTGATAATATCAGTCTTTCTTTTTTTACGAACTGATCTATTGTTCCGTCTGTCTCCATCTTTTGAATATTGGTAAGTTTCTTAATGCTCTTTCTTACCGTATTAAAATTTGTAAGCATTCCTCCGAGCCATCTTTCAGACACATAAAATGCACCGCATTTTTCAGCTTCATCTTTTACTATCTGCTTTGCCTGTTTCTTTGTTCCGACAAACAAAATTTTCTTTCCTTCGGCAGAAATTTTAGAAATAGAATTGCATGCTTCAAGTAATAATTCTAAAGTTTTTTTGAGATCTATTATGTGTATTCCATTCCTTTCCATGAAGATATATTTCTTCATTTTAGGATCCCATCTTCTTGTAAGATGCCCGAAATGTGAACCTGCTAATAAAAGATCTTCGATTTGTACCTTTGCCAAGTTTATTATCCTCCTGTTTTTAGAAAGTCTAAACTGCTCTTGAGATATTCATTCTGAATGAATTGGAATGTTCTCCGTATCACGGAGAAATATTGACTGGTATATCATCAATAAAGAGTTGACTTTTGTTTTTCTACTACCCCTCTCATTTTTCATTTTACATCCCGTTAGTTTCAGGACACTGGTAAAATGAAATCAAGGAATATGATTTTTTAAAATAAGTTATTGTTAAAAATTTTATCTCTTGGAAAACTGGAATTTCTTTCTTGCTTTCGGCTGACCGCATTTCTTTCTTTCAACTGCTCTAGGGTCTCTTGTTATCAAGCCTTCTTTTCTTAAAGTGCTCTTCAATTCAAGATTATTCTGAACCAATGCTCTTGCTATTCCAAGTTTTATTGCTCCTGCCTGACCTGTGAAACCTCCGCCGCTGACAATAATATTTATATCATAATTTCCTATTGTGTTTGTGGCTTTCAACGGATGAAGAACTTCCTCATAAAGATTTTGAGTCCTGAAGTATTCCTTCGCATCTTTTTTGTTAATAGTAATTTCACCATTACCCGATTTTAACAGAACTCTGGCGGTTGCGGTTTTTCTTCTGCCGACTTTCAATGTTGAATTTGTACTCATTTGCTGATTAAAATTTATTAATAATTTTATACTTCAAGAACTAAGGGATTTTGTGCTGAATGAGGATGCGATTCACCTTTGTAAACTTTAAGCTTATTGATAAGCTTGTTACCTAATTTTGTCTTTGGCAGCATTCTTTTCACAGCTAATGTTATAACTCTGTCCGGATGCTTCTCTATCATTTCCTTAAAAGTCCTTTTTTTCTGCCCTCCCGGGTAAAGTGAATGTGTAAGATATTCCTTTTGCTCGGCTCTTTTACCGCTTAGTTTTACTTTTTCAGCATTGATAATAACTATCCAGTCTCCTGTGTCTGAATTCGGGCTATACTGAGGGTTATATTTACCTCTTATTCTTTTGGCAACTTCACTTGCAAGACGTCCCAAAATTTTCCCGTCAGCATCTACAAGATGCCATTTATTGGGATTTCCAGTTCTCGTCGCAAATTTTGTGACTCTGTTGGTTTTTTTTATTCCGGCTTTCATATATAAAATTTGTTGAACTATAAAAATACGCGTTATCGTTTTTAAAATCAATGATAAGAATCGTCAAAATTCAAATCCTTCAAATCCTGACTTTTACTAAATTAAATCTCTATTCTACTTATAAAAAAATAAAGAAAAAATTCCCATTGATAATCCCTGAGAAGTAAGCCATAATAGAATGAAAACCAGAAGGTATTTTCCGGTTGTAAGCAACCTTTTTCCGCCAAAAAACTGGTTAAATGCAATTATGAAGTAAATATTAAATCCTATATAATAAATTGCCATCGGAATAAACCAATACGAACCCGAAAAATAAAATAACGGAGTCAGCAATATGTAGAAAATTGTTCTTTCTCCTGCAATAAATACATTAAAAACAAGATTCTCAGCATAGTTATATCCGGATTTTCTGAAAACAAGCCAGGAATAAAGCGCACAAACCGGGAGGCTGAAAAAAAGTATGAGATTAAAATATTTATATATAAAATTGTTAAACTCCAACCCCCATCTTTGAACAGCTGTTACATTTTGAATTGTATCCGGGTTTATTTTAGGACCGAAAAGAGCAAAATTTACAGCAAGGAAAGTGGCAACAGCAACAGAAATGATCAGAAACTGCAGAGGATTGAAGTATTTCTTTCTTTTCCCTTCGATATATTCTTTAGCAACAAATCCCGGTCTGAGAAATAATTCCTTTATTAAAAAAATATACCGCTGTCAATGTGAGTAAGTTTATGTATAAATTCGTGAAGTATTCCCTTCAGCGTGAATTTTTCTAAATGTTTTTGTCCGCATTGATTGCAAAATTTAAATTCGAATTCATTTCCGCAATTTTTTCAAATCATAAATAGTGATCTAATATTGTTTTAAGTTATTTCCGGATTAATCAAAGATGTAATGTTTGGATAGTAATTAAGATCAGCAAGGCTCTTTCCAATTAAAGGTTAGTAGTTTGTGTAGATAACTAAAAATTGTTTTGCGGAGAAGGAGGGATTCGAACCCTCGATAGA
>CAYNTN010000201.1:0-6543 GCA_964399995.1 uncultured Ignavibacteriaceae bacterium | reverse complement strand
TGTAAAGTTTGTAAATCTTTTGCAGTTTGTAAATTTTTAGTATTACGACATTACTTTATAAACTTTACAAACTTTACAAACTTTACAAACTTTATAAACTAAAAAGCCCGGGCTTTCTTCAAGTCCGGGCTTTTTATAGTCTGGAAAAAGATCTTTATGACTTATGACTTCTTTTGTGTTTTGTTTTTGGAATCACATTTTGATCCGTCGCCGCATTTTCCCTCGAGACCTTTTTCTTTAATTGATGCTGCAATAACTTCAGGGGTCGTATCTGTTTCAAGGAAATATACTTTGACACTTGTCATTTTTGAAACACCACATGTTTCACCGTAATTCACTTCCTTTACTCCTGCAATTCCCATGATATTTTCTGTCATTCCCGGTTTGCAGCCGTCACAGCTGATTTTATCCGTCACGAATTCATATACTGCATATCCGCTTTTATCGTCAGAAGTATTAGCTTCGTTCATAGCTTTATCGCCTGATTGTGATTTAAGTTCAGTAGAACTTGATTTTTGAGTGCATGAAGATGAGCAGTCTTTTTTGCCGTCTTTATCGTCAGCAATTAAGCTGTTGTTTTGAGAATAAATAAATCCGAACACCAGCAATACTACCAGTGATCCGATGATAATTAGTTTCTTTTTCATGATTTTTTATGTTTAGTTTTTATAAATAAATTTTTTATAATTTTAATTGCATGATTTCCCGGTTTCAAAATCCTCAGCATTTATTTCCTGGATTTCATTATCGTCAACATTGATGCTCTTAACTTTGTATGTTTTAACTTTTGGAGCGTAGTTTTTTACTTTTTTCTGTTTCACGGTCTTTGTTTTGGTGTAACTTGTTTTATATTCTTTACATTCATTTACAGGTGCTGTGTTATTTATTTCGCTTACAGGCGATCCTGATTTTGGTGCATTCTCTTCCGTCACATAATTGTATTCAAAACCGCTTCCCTTGTATTCAGCATTACTTTTCCTGAAGTAATATGTCTTGATCTGCTTCTTTTCGAAATTCTTATTCAGCTTTTCAGATTTACGTTCGTACTTTCTTGTCTCTGCAACTTCGTTTTTAGATTTGTTTAAGAGCGAACTAAGCTCAACCGGTTTTGACTTAGTTTTATTTTCTTTTATCAGTTGATCAAGCTCTGCAGTAAAGTCGGTTCTTTTATCAGCAACCGGTTTGACAAATTTAGCGCTGATCAAATTTGATAACAATTCTTCTCCCGGAACGGTTACACCTTTGTGTTTAAGCTCTATGGTGGTTCTTTTCTTTATATAAAATTTGCTTTTTTTCTGCTTTGACTTTTTACCGGATGTTTGAACCAATGATTCAAACGGCTTGCAGTCTGAGAGCATGTACTGCTCTGAAGATTCATTAATATCATTCGAGCTTAAAACTGCCTTTAATGAACTTTGAACATTTTCATTTATATCCTGACCAAAAAGATAATAAATGAAGCCTGCAAGAAGGGACACAATTACAGAAGACATGAAACGCGATTTATCTTTCATAATAATTGTAATGTAAAGTTAGAGAATGCTTTTTTATTGCACTTAATATACAACTTTTAATCAAAAAATGAAATTATTTTTTTCTATACTCCTGAATATATTTTTTAATTGCCTCAATCCTGTTTTCCGGATAAGGATGTGTACTCAAAAATTCCGGTTGCCGCTGTCCTCCTGATGCCTTTTCCAGAATTTCCATTACTTCAATCTGAGCTTCCGGCTGATAACCTGTTTCAAATAAATATTTTACACCGAACCTGTCTGCTTCAATTTCATCCTCTCTGCCGTATTTCATATTGATGACGCTGCCGACATACTGGGCAATTGCAGCCTGCATCCCGGGGCTGTTCGGGTCAGACGTTGCGATGGTTGTTGCAGAAATCAATCCCTGTGTAAGCTCATCTTTTGCCATTTGCTCAGCAGAATGTCTTCCGATTACATGACCTATCTCATGTCCGAGCACTCCGGCAAGCTCATCTTCCGTTTTAAGTAAATTAAGCAATCCCGTTGTAATAAAAATCTGTCCGCCCGGAAGAGCAAATGCGTTAATGGTTTGATTATCCGCAAGTACGTGAAAATCAAATTTATAAACCGACTTTCCGGCTTCGGTGTTATTGACAAGTTTTCTGCCGACTCTTTCAACAAGTGAAGTTGCAGCAGGATCACGTGACAATCCCCCCATCTGCTGTATCATTTGCGGAGCACTCTGAAGACCTAAAGCAACTTCTTGTTCCTGAGTAAGACTGACTCTCTGCTTTTCACCTGTAATCGGATTTATTTCAGTTTTACTGTAGTAAGAAATTAAAGCAACAGCAGCAATCAGAACAGCTATTAATATTTTTGGATTCGACAGTATTCTTTTTAACATTTAAGACTCCCGGTTAAATGGAATGTTTCCTTTTTTATACTTTGGGTTTATTATTGTTTTTAAAAAATATTACATATTATTTTTTAATGCAATTGTTATTTAATTCTTTTAATGGCAACTAAAGTTCTGTCATCCGAATAGACTCCGTTTGCGGAAAATTCTGCCACATCCTGAATAATGTATTCGCAGATCTCTTTAGCATTATTATTTTTATGTTTAAGAATGGATTCTTTTAATTTGTCTTCTCCGAAAAATTCAAAGTTTTCATTTGTAGCTTCTACAATTCCATCGGTATATAATAAAAGGATATCATTTTTTCTGAAGTTGATGCTGTCCGAATAATATTTCTGATATGGCGCCGGACCTAAAACCGGACCGGTTGATGACAGCGCGACAATTTTATTTACTTCCGATTTATAAAACATCGGCGGATTCTGTCCGGCATTTACATACTGACATAATCCTTTTTTATCTGTAATAAGCTCGCAGAAAAACAAAGTAACAAATCTTTCAAAGGGAAAAGTCTCATATACCAGATTGTTGATTTTTCCAACCATCGCAGTCATTTTAGTCTGATATTCAACTCCCATTCTCAGTGCGCCTGAAACATACAATGCCTGTGCTGCCGCAGAGAAGCCTTTTGATGCTGCATCGCCAATTGCAATGCCGACTCTCTCCTTGTCCTCGCTTTCCAGATAATCAAAAAAATCACCCCCGACGATTTTATCCGGAAGTGATAATCCGAACATCTCATAATTACCGAACTTCATTTCATGCTCCGGAAGAATGCTCTTCTGGATTTCACGTGCTTTCTCAAGCTCTTCAATATTTTCCTTTGCAGTCGACTCCACATACCTTGCTCTCAGTATTGAGTTTAAAGTCATACTGATAATATTCAGTGTGTTAAGCAAATCTCCTTCAAGACTCTTAGCATTAAAAGCTATTAAATATTGATATAAAAAATACGGCTCGGAATCCGGCGTGTCCTTCAGCTTGAATTTGTACCCGGCACCTGTTGCCGAATATTGGTAAATTCCTTTCTCGATTAAATATTCATCAGTTTCCTCTGCGATTACTGATCTGAACAATCCTACTTTTTTGAACATTGGATACTTACTGATTGGGACTTCGTAATTTTCGTCAATTAATTCTACTTCACCTTTTTGGTCAAGTAATATGTATGCATCTTTATCTTCATTTAACTTCCATACTCTTCCGCCGATAATCTTAATTTCCTCATTGTTGATTATCTGCTCAAGTACATAAGACAGCAATTCATCATCATTCTCAATTTTGGGTGCTTCCTTCAGTATGTTGTCAAGAGTGCGGAATAATTTTTTCTGCTCCATGTTATAGTTTTATGTTTCAATTTAGAATTAAAATTGTGTATAGTACGCATAAACATTATAGTTTATTTTGTTTTCTTAGCTTTTGCATCGAGATGAGATTTATTTCTCTGATAATAAATTTCACCCAGCTCTGCACCAACCACAAAAATTACCGACACATAGTACATGTAAAATATGCTTATTACAATTGTCGCATACGTGCCATAAATTTTTCCATAGTCTGCAATCCTGAGAATGTATACTGAAAACAAATATTTTAACGCTTCAAAAAATATTGCCGATATAAGAGTTGAAAACAATACGACCTTACGGTTGATTTTAATATGCGGAACAAATGCATAAAGAACATAAAACAGACAAAATGAAATTATGAAACCTGCCACCATCGGAACGAATTTTTCAAAAAGAGTCAGAGTGATTGTTTCCCCGAATATCCCCTGTGAGTAGTCTTCAAAAATCTGAAGCGAAGACGTAATCGCCATTGAAAGTATGAACAGGACAACACTAATGATGACTAATAAGAAATCTCTTAACTTTCCTATGAAATAATTTAATTCGGTGTTCACCTGGAAAACTCTTCTTAAAACATCTCTCATAGCACTGAAGAGTCCACTGACAGTCCAGAATAATCCTCCTAATCCTATTGCTCCGGTTATAAATGCATTTGAAGATAATTCTTTTGTTCTTTCTGTTAGCTCAAAAATAAATCTGTCCTTATACTGTCCCGGAAGAGGTACCATGCTGTTGAGATATTCGATCAGACGTACCTGCACCGTCTCGCTGTCGAGATAATAACCGAGTATTGTAAGAAGCAGCAGAGTAAATGGAATCACACAAATCAGCATGTTGAATGAAATGCCGGATGACATTATCCATATATGATCGCTGTCAAATTTATTCAGCAGTGTATCGATGTAATAATATACAGTTTTGTATAACTTCAGATTGGTAATCCGGGAAAAAAATTTTTTCATGCGTTACTTTTTACAAATGCAGATTAGTTAAGAGCAGTTTACTGTTAAGCTGAATTTTTTGCTTATACTTTGAATAAAATTACTAATCAAGCTTGCCTGACTTTTTTTCAATGCCTGCCAAAAATTTTTCATCAAAAACTATCTCAGAAATTTTCAAAATCAGCTCGCTGACGATTACATCTTCGGAAATATGATCCATTTCAGAACGGATTAACCTGTATGCTTCTTCAGTTCCTTTACCGCTTTTTAAAGGTCTTAGGAAATCAATTCCCTGAGCTGCACACAGGAACTCAATGGCAATAATTTTTTTGACATTATTGATCACATCAAAACACTTTCGCGCACTTACCGAGCCCATTGAATTGTGATCTTCCTGGTTAGCACTCGTTGGGATTGAATCAACTGAAGCCGGATGGCAAAGAACTTTATTTTCAGTTACAATTGATGCTGCTGTATACTGAGCAATCATTAAACCGGAATTTAGCCCCGCTTTATCCGTATCAATTAGGAACCTCGGAAGTCCGCTTAAGCTTCCGTCAACAAGCCTGGCAATTCTTCTTTCACTTATGTTTCCGATTTCACTTACAGCTATTGCAAGGAAATCAGCGGTCAATGCAACCGGCTCACCGTGAAAATTTCCTCCCTCAATATGTTCGGACGTTTCTGTAAATATCAGCGGATTGTCCGTCACCGAATTTATTTCCGTTTCAACAACCTTTCTGCAATATTCAACTGCATCCTTCACCGCACCATGAACCTGCGGCATGCATCTTAGTGAATAAGCATCCTGAACTTTCCCACAGTGCTTATGCGATTTCATGATCTCACTATTGCTGAGCAGTTGCCTTAAATTTTTTGCTGCGACAATCTGTCCTCTATGTGGTCTTACTTTCTGAAGCTTTTCATCAAATGCCCTGTCCGTACCTTTCAATGCATCCAATGACATGCTGCCCGATACATCTGCAAGTCTGGATAAATACAAAGCATCATATACGGATTTACAAAGATAAGCTGACATCATCTGAGTGCCGTTGATGAGCGCAAGTCCTTCCTTCGCAGATAACATTAATGGCTGTATTTTTTTTTCTTTTAAAGCATCCTTACTTTTAATAATCCTTCCGTCAAGCTTACAGTAACCTTCGCCTATTAATGTTAAAGCCAGATGTGAAAGAGGTGCAAGGTCACCCGAACTCCCGACTGATCCCTGTGAAGGTATCAGAGGTACAATTCCGGAGTTGAATATTCTAATGAGATGATTTACAAGCTCAAGTCTGACTCCGGAGTATCCCTTAGCCAGGGAGTTTATTCTGAACAGTATCATCAGTCGTACAATGAAATCAGGAATGTATTTACCTACACCTGCCGAATGTGATAGAATAAGATTTCTCTGGAGGGAATGTAGATCAGTCTGCGATATCTTTACATCTTTAAATTCACCGAAGCCGGTAGTAATTCCGTAAATGACTTCATCACCTGAAATCCATTTTTCAACAAGCTCTCTTGAAGCAGCTATTTTCTTTTCGGAAGATCTGCTTAATGAAATGTTCTGGTTTGAAATTACTATCTGTACTGAATTTTCAACGGTGAGATTATTCCCGTCAACGGGAAAACTTCTTTTTTGCATGCGTTCAATATAGTAATGAGGAAAAGGAATATAAAGATAGAAATCGTGAATCGTGAATCGTGAATCGTGAATCGTGAATCGTGAATCGTTACTCGTGAATCGTGAATCGTGAATCGTCAATCGTGAATCGTGAATCGTCAATCGTTAATCGTTAATCGTTAATCGTGAATCGTGAATCGTGAATCGTGAATCGTGAATCGTTAATCGTTAATCGTGA
>CAYNTN010000200.1:3739-6651 GCA_964399995.1 uncultured Ignavibacteriaceae bacterium | reverse complement strand
AAACTTTACAAACTTTATAAACTTTATAAACTTTACAAACTTTACAAACTTTACAAACTATACAAACTATAATTTCACACACACATTCTTCGCCTCGGTAAAAAATCTCAGTGCTTCCTCACCGCCTTCACGTCCGACTCCTGAATTTTTCATTCCGCCGAATGGAGTACGCAAATCGCGGTGCATCCAGCAGTTTACCCAAACAATTCCCGTCTTTATTTGTGAAGAAAGCCTGTGTGCACGCGACAGGTTTTCTGTCCAGATGATAGAAGCAAGCCCGTATTCTGTTGAGTTAGCCATCATAAGAACTTCCTCTTCTGTTTCAAAGGGAGCAATAGTTACAACAGGTCCGAAGATTTCTTCCTGATTTGTCCTGCAGTCATAAGGAAGTCCTTCAATTACAGTTGGTTCAATGAACCAGCCGTCTTTGCATCTTCCTTCGGGTTTAACCTGTTTTCCGCCGCATAAAATTTTTCCGCCTTCCTTTTCAGCAAGATCAATGTAATAAAGAATTTTTTCAAAATGCTGTTTTGAAACTATAGCGCCAAGGTTTGTTTCTTCTTTCATCGGATCACCTACTTTCAGCTTCTTCACACTTTCGCAGAAATCATCTCTGAAGATTTCATATATCTTCTTTTCAACAAAAATTCTAGACCCGCATAGACATATTTCTCCCTGATTTCTGAAAGAAGATTGTACTGTTGTCTCGAGCATTTCATTATACCTGCAGTCTGCGAAAATAATATTTGGGTTTTTGCCGCCAAGTTCGAGTGAAATTTTCTTAAACATCGGTGCGGCTACTTTAGCAATTGCTTCACCGGTCTTAGTGCCTCCCGTAAATGTAATTGCTTTTATTTTCGGATGTGAAACTATTGCTGATCCTGCAATATGTCCGTAGCCGTGAATGATATTCAATACACCTTTCGGCAAATTTGCTTCTATGCAAATTTCCGAAAGCATAAAAGCAGTGAGCGGGGTTATTTCAGATGGCTTCGCAATAACACAATTTCCCGCTGCCATTGCAGGGGCTATTTTCCAGGTGAAAAGATATAGAGGAAGATTCCACGGTGAGATCGCACCTATGATTCCCAGAGGCTGACGCAATGTATAATTCAAAGCTACATTGTCTGACATATGTGACTCGCTGGAAAACTGCATTATAGCCGAAGCAAAAAATTCAAAATTCTTTACTGCTCTCGGAATATCAACACTCTTTGCCAGCCATAAAGGTTTCCCGTTATCCATGGATTCAGCATGAGCAAACTTATCAAGATTTTTTTTAACAAGCTCGGCAATCTTCAATAAGTATCCGGAACGAATTTCAACTGGTAATACAGACCATTCAGGAAATGCTTTTTCGGACGATTCAACAGCAAGTTGAACGTCCTCGGAATTGGAATCCGGGATCATTGTGAATACTTCACCCGTTGATGGATCGTGAACATTTATGTAATTGTTGGAATATGGTGTGGTTAGTGTGCCGTTAATATAATTTTTTAATTTATCCATAAGTTACTTAAGAACTTTGACTGAATTTTTACAATTTTACAAAATCAGATTAATTTCCTCTGCATCTGCGTAATCTTTTCCCCGGGTTAATTATTTTATGCCAAATTGTTCAATAGAAACTTTAAAAAGTCTTTAAACGCAAAGTGCGCAAAGAACTTACGCAAAGATCGCAAAAGAATTTTTTCTTACAGTTTCAAATTTCCTTCAAACCCTTAGTATTCTTCGTACCTTAGTGGTAAAAAAAATTCTATTGAACAATCTGGGTTTATGCTGATTGTATTTTAAAGATAAATAATGCCGAAGAATAATCTTGACTATTGAAGTAATTTAAACCGGGAAAATCAGAGATAATTGGTGATGCAAATTGAATTTTTGTATCAGACTTCCTTCTCCTCCCAGTACATAAGCTCATTGTATTCTTTGAGCTCTCTCCATTTTTCTACCTTTGAAAGCACATTTTTATACAATGAAGCCCTGATAAAAAAGTAATGTGAAAATTCTTCCTCGGCTATTTCATATCCGTCATACTCATAATTGTTTTCCCCGATAAGACTCTTTAATTCCTCAAGTAAATCAGGAAGAAAACCTTCTTTTCCTGCTTCAATTACTCTGTTTAAAATATTGTTGTAATCTGACTTTTCGGAAGGATCCATTCCAATGAATTCATTGCCGATGAATGAATGCTCCTGGATTTCAGGTTTGAATAAGAAGGAGTGATAGACATACTCTTCTCCGTTGATAGCTTTCAAATACCATTTTGTGTTATCTGTCATAATCTTTAATTAAATTTTTTAAAAAATAATTTGATTTATGAACGTGTAACTAATCTACGGACTCCATTATAGTTCTGAATGCAACAAACTTATTTTTGTATTTCCCGGAATGTTCCTCCTGTAATTTTGGCGCGAATTCCTGCCGGTACTTTTCGTAATCCTCCATTGAATTTAGAAAATATTGAATTGAATAAGTATTCCCATTTTCGTCATCAGACAGGATTTTAAAAATTTTATTGCCTGCAAATAATCCTGTTGCAAGCACATCAGGAATGTGAACGGACTTCATCCATTCGAGCCATTCATCGTGAACAGAGCTGTCTATGCTGATTGTAACATTGTATAGAATCAAAATACACTAATTGCTCAAATTAAGTAAACTTAGTTTGAAAATGATACATAATAATTTTGTTGAGTAGTTGAGTGGTTGAGTGGTTGAGTTGAGTGGTTGAGTTGAGTGGTTGAGTTGAGTGGTTGAGTTGAGTGGTTGAGTTGAGTGGTTGAGTGGTTGAGTGGTTGAGTTGTAACCCCTCAACTACTCATCACTCAACTACTCATCACTCAACTACTCATCTCTCAACTACTCATCTCTCAACTACTCATCTCTCAACTACTCATCTCTCAACTACT
>CAYNTN010000200.1:0-3639 GCA_964399995.1 uncultured Ignavibacteriaceae bacterium | reverse complement strand
ATCACTCAACAACTCATCACTCAACAACTCATCACTCAACAACTCATCACTCAACAACTCATCACTCAACTACTCATCACTCAACTACTCATCACTCAACTACTCAACTACTCAACTACTCAACCACTCAACCACTCAACTACTCAACTACTCACAGGCATAACGTTCGTCCCCCGTCCACCGGAACATTTATGCCATTAATATAAGACGCATACTCCGATGCAAGAAAAGTCACCGCATATGCTAATTCCTCGGGTTCAGCAAATCTCATAGCAGGAATTTCTTTCATCCACTCCGCTGCAACTTCTTCCTCACTTTTACCCGAAGCTGCGGCTCTGTTTTTAAATAATGAAAATAATCTTTCTGTTTTCGTTGCTCCGGGCAAAACATTGTTTACGGTAATTCCATATTGTGCCAGTTCTCCGGCGAGGGTCTTCGACCAGCTTGCTACCGCACCTCTGATGGTGTTTGAAACGCCAAGCCCTTTGAGCGGCTGCTTGACAGATGTTGATATGATATTTATTATCCTTCCGTACTTTTCTTTTTTCATTCCTTCGACAACTGACTGAACTAAAATCTGATTGCATATAAGGTGATTTGAAAATGCCTGAATGAATTCTGTGGTATCAGCTGAAACTGCTTCGCCTGCCTGAGGTCCGCCTGTGTTATTTACAAGAATATGTACAGGCGGATTTTCAGAAGTGAAATTATGAAGCTTCTTCTTCAGTTCTTCAGGGTTTGTAAAATCAGCAACAATTATATTATGATTCTGTTTTTTATTTGCCGGGAGTTCACGCAAAACTTTACGAAGTGATTCCTCATTCCTTGCAATCAAAACTACATTTGCCCCGGAAGCTGCAAGCTGAATTGCAATTGCCCTGCCGATTCCCTGAGAGCTTCCGCATACAATTGCGCGTTTGTTGGTTAAATCAATGTTCATTAATTATTAAAGTATTTTAAATAATTTAAAAAAAATTACTCCACCGGTTTTACAATCAGCTTCAGATTCTTTCTGCCCGTAATTTCTACAACGGAGTCTTTTTCAATATAAAAATCGGAATCGGCTTCCCAGTTTGCCCCGTTGAATTCTATCTTACCGCCCAGTGAATTAGGTCTGATTTCACTTATGACTTTCGCTCTCTTTCCGATGAATTCATCTCCCAGTTCATTCTTTCCGGTTACTTTTCCCTTAAACAGATTGCTGAAATATTTTCTTAACAATGCAAGACTGGTTACAGAGGTAACTATGAAAATAACTATTTGTGTAAAAAATGACTGTATATTAAAAATATAGGTCAGACAGGCAGTGATTAATCCGCCAAGTCCGAAAAAAAATATAATAAATCCCGGTACTATTATTTCAGTGAGCAGAAAGACAATTCCTATTATAAACCAGACTATTGAATTATTTTCCATAGCATTACTTTTTTGATATTGTTTCTGTTTCCGGCTCCTGCTTATTCATCGTACTGAATACCTTACTTACCGCTGCAACCATTCCGGATACATCTGACAAATTTCCCGGAATTATCATAGTATTATTTTTCTGTGCAAGCTTTCCGAACTCAAGCAGATACTGCTCGGCTATTCTGAGGTTTACCGCTTCAGCGCCGCCTTTGTCATTTATTGCGCTTGCAATTTCCCGGATTCCTTTTGCAGTTGCCATTGCTACTTTCTCAATTTCCTGTGATTTACCTTCAGCTTCATTTATTCGCTTCATTTTTTCACCTTCAGATCTTGCGATTGCTTCCTGCTTCTCACCTTCGGCTCTGTTAATGCGAGCCTGCTTATCTCCTTCGGATTCTGCAATCAATGCGCGTTTCTCACGCTCGGCTCTCATTTGCTTTTCCATAGCATCCTTAATACTTGCAGGAGGATTAATATTTTTTATTTCGTACCTTATGACTTTCAGTCCCCACGGCTCAGATGCTTTATCTATCGCATTTACAATCGCCGCGTTAATTGTTTCCCTCTCTTCAAATGTCCTGTCCAATTGCATCTTGCCGATTTCGCTGCGCATTGTAGTCTGTGCAAGCTGAACCGATGCAAATGAATAATCATTAACTCCGTAAGATGCTTTCACAGGATCCATTACCTGAAGGTACAGCACACCGTCAACTTCAACGGCAATGTTATCCTTTGTAATGCAGGACTGCGGCGGAACATCCATTACGATTTCCTTTAATGAATGCTTGTAGGCAACCCTGTCAACAAACGGTATCAGAATGTGAAATCCCGCTTCGAGTGTCTCATTATATTTTCCCAAACGTTCAACTATAAACGCGGACTTCTGAGGCACCACTCTTGCAGTTTTTAAAAAAGTAATGATGATGAATAATGCCAGTATTATTATGGCTGCAATTTCCATTCTATTTCTCCTATGTGTTTAATGTATAATTAAATCCTAATTTCAGTTTGATTTCTTCAGGGAGCTCAGGCAGCTCGGATCTGGGAATTAAATAAGTTGAAAGATCGAATAAATCCCTGAACACTTTATGCTTTTCGGCTGTCTGCATTAAATAGTGATGTCCTGAAGATCCGCCTGTTCCTACTTTTGCTCCGATCATTCTGTGAACCATCAACGCATGCTTGTACCTCCATGCAGTAAAATTTTCATCTATATCAACAAGATAAGTCAGAAAACGAAAAGGCAGGTGTAATATCGGCTCATCTCTGTAAAGATTAATAAACAATGCCGCAAGAGTTGATTTATATGACAATCTCCTGTGTCCCTGTTTTACAAGCTCATTATGCTTATTCTCGTCAAGCAATGCTTCGAATTTTTCCCTGGTTCCTTCAAACATTTCAAGCTGCTTTGCGCGCTTCTCATCACTCAGACTCGGATTGTTAATAATTATCTGTCTTTCATTTTCTATCATTTCTCCTACTGCGGTTTTATAAAGTGACCAAAAATCAAACCCTTCCGTTTTTAAAAAGGGTATTCTTGAAAGCCATTTATCAACTGCATCAAAGAGCGACTCGGATTTTTGTGAATCCAGCAGCATCCTCTGATGCTCATCTGAAACTAGTGAATAATAATTTTTATTATCAAGCATGACACGGTTTTTAATATTAAGCCCGAGCATGTTTTCAATCAGCCGGAACTGGATGCTCTGAAATCCCGATGCCGGAATAAGAAAGTCCCGGAATTCAAGAAAATCCAGAGGCGTCATTGTTTCTAAAATTGTTAACTGATCTATAAGAACTTTCTGAATCGCTGTCACTCTCCTGAGTCGCGACACGGCAATACCAATATTCTTTTCATCAACATTCTCTTTCTGAAACATTTCAAGAACTGAATTCAACTCATGTATGATCTGCTTAAACCAGAGTTCATATGCCTGATGAACAACAATAAAAAGCATTTCATCATGTGCATGCTGACCGTATTCATCGCTCTTTGGCGCTTGACTCGTAAGGAGTTTTTCAAGATGAAGATAATCGGAATAGTATACCGGGGGATAGGGCTTTTTCATATTTTAGATTGACTAATTTTTCTTATTCAAACAATTTTCTGCATAAAATAGAACTATTCAATGACTATTAAAAGTCAGTGTTGTACTGCTGACTTGACAACTTGCATCAACTTTGCAAACTTTACAAACTTTACAAACTTTACAAACTTTACAAACTTTACAA
>CAYNTN010000199.1:0-6682 GCA_964399995.1 uncultured Ignavibacteriaceae bacterium | reverse complement strand
GGTTAAAAAATGCGTAACGCAAAAATAATCTATTAATGAAGGGAAAGCAATACAATTCAATCTAAAGCAATGAATTGTAGCTCAATGCTGTCCAAATTATTTTCCAAATCCAACGATAACTGCATTTATGTGTTGGTTTTAGTCAAAATATTTCTAATCCATAAACAACTCACCCGTTTTACCACTGAGGCACTAAGAACACTGAGCTTCACAGAGATTTATTTTGGGAACAGTTGATTAATAAAATTATAAAATATTCAAATGTTTGTCCGTCTAGTATAGTATTAAAATTAGATTATAAAAAAATCCTCAGTGTAACTCCGTGTTCTTAGTGCCTCAGTGGTAATTTTTAGTTTTGAAGGAAGATTTTTTCAAGATCGTTTTGGACAGAGTTGATTGTAGCTAATTGTAGCTAATTGTAGCTATTATAGATTACTACACATCCCGAAGGGGTTGCATTATTATCGTTTTCGACAAGTCTCCCGCTTGTCCTATATTCATAATATTATTAATTGGAGCCAGGTGAAAATAAGTAAATTAAATTTCACTATTCAATTTATTTATCAAAACATGTATTTTAAGAATGCTGTTAAGCATTAATTAATTGTCTTACAAATTATGGAAAATCAAATATGAATAGTCCTCCAACCGGAACAGTTACTTTTCTTTTTACTGACATCGAAGGAAGTACGAAACTTTCCCAGGAATTTCCGAATGCTCTTCCACTAGCTCTGGATAAACATCATTCAATTATGAGATCGGCAATTGAATCCAATACCGGTTTTATTTTTGAAATTATAGGGGATGCTTTTTGTGCTGCTTTTGAAAATGCGGATGGTGCCGTCAGTGCAGCCGTTGATGCACAATTGTATCTAAAGAAAGAAAAATGGTGTGAAGCGGTAATTAAAGTCAGAATGGGACTTCATACAGGAATTGTTGAATGGAACGGTAAAAGGTACATGGGCTATATCACGCTTGCACGCACAGCCAGAGTAATGTCAGCAGCTTACGGCGAACAGGTTATTATTTCAAACGATGTTTATGAACTTGCAAGAGAAAAAGCATCCGAAAAAATTTCATTCCGAGACCTCGGTGAAAGAAGATTAAAAGACCTGAAACAACCCGTGAGATTGTATCAGGTTCTGTCGGACGGACTTCGTGAAGATTTTCCTCCGCTGAAAACTCTCGATGCGCGTCCCAATAATCTTCCGGTTCAATTAACAAGTTTCATCGGACGGGATGTTGAAAAAAAATTTTTGAAGGAATTAATTAAACAGACACATTTATTGACACTCACAGGTACGGGTGGCGCAGGAAAGACACGCCTTGCACTTCAATTTGGAGCTGATTTAATAGATGACTTCGCCAATGGTGTTTGGTTAATCGAACTAGCTGCAATTTCACAGCCCGGTTCAATTTCAGAAGGAATTACAAAGTCTCTCGGAATTACAGAAGTTCCCAATAAATCTCTCGAAAATACAATCATTGACTTTTTAAAGGATAAAGAGATTCTATTGATACTCGATAACTGTGAACATTTGATTAACGCTTCGGCAGTTATAACTGAAAAGCTCCTGATTAATTGTCCAAAACTTAAAATTATTGCAACCAGCCGTGAAGCGCTGAAATGTTCTGGAGAACAGATATATAATGTTCCCTCACTCGAGATACCCGATTCGATTGAAACTTCACCGGATAAATTGTCTCAATATGAAGCAGTCAGATTATTTATCGAAAGAGCATTATTGGTAAATTCAAATTTCCGGGTTAACAATGACAATGCTCCTTCACTTGCACAGATATGTTTTCGGCTTGATGGAATACCGCTTGGGATCGAGCTTGCGGCAACATGGATCAAGGTTTTGCCTCTTGAAGAAATTAATGAAAGATTGAATGACAGATTTAATTTCCTGACCGGAGGAAAGAGGACTGCATTGCATAGACAATATACGCTGAAGGCAACGATTGACTGGAGTTATGATTTATTAACTGAAGATGAAAAAATATTATGGAATAGATTGTCCGTATTTGCCGGTGGATGGAGTCTGGAAGCAGCCGAAAGTGTCTGCTCTGATGAAAAAATAAAATCGCATGAAATATTGATGTTATTAATCAGTCTGGCTGAGAAATCAATAATCTCTTATGAACAAGAACACCGGAGGTACAGAATGCTTGAGACCATCAAACAGTACGGTAAAGAAAAGCTTGAGCAATCAGGTGAGGCAGGAAAAATTTTGTCCAATGATTTATCATTTTTTGTCCGGCTCGCTGAACATACACAGCAATTTTATTACGGTCCCGAAGAAAAAAATATTTTGAAAACTCTTGACATTGAAAACGATAATCTTGAAAGTGTATTAAATTTTGCTATGGATAATAAAGAATACGAAAAAGGATTGCGGCTTGCAGGAGCGCTAGGATATTTCTGGGAAAGGAGATCACATTTTATTAAAGGCGAGAGATGGCTGAGTTTTTTTATCAATCAAAATATAAATGCAGAGAACAATATCTTAGCCCCTGCACTGTTTCAGTTAGGTAAATTATCAATACATCTTGGGAAAATAGATGCAAGTATAAAATCGCAGGAACGTTGTCTTGCGATTTTCCGTGAGACTGGAAATAAATCCGGTGCAGCAAAGTGTTTGTATCAATTGGGATACATGGAAACGCTTCAGGGTAAATATGGTATTGCTGTTGAGCATCTTCAGGAAGCAATGATACTATATCAGGAACTCGAAAAAAAATCCGGAATCGTTTCATGTTATATGGTGCTCGGTGATTTGGAAGGTGATAAGGGAGATTTGAAAAATGCAAAACGGCACTATGAAAAAGCACTACTGATTAGCCGTGAATCGGGAAATAAATCCGGGGCCGCAGCTTCTTTATGGAGACTTGGATATATAGGAGTCGAACAGGGGCTCTATCAAAAAGCCCGGGAGTTTTTTGAAGAGAGTCTGGAAATTTTCCGTGTATTAAGTGACATAAGTAATATTGCATATTGTCTGAGATGTATAGGAGAGGTTGAAATTTACGAGGGAAATTTTACAAAGGCAAAAAATCATTTAATTCAAAGTGAAGAGCTTTATCGAAAGAGGGAGGAATATAAATTAGGTATTGGCGACTGTTTATTCCTTTATGGGCTTATTTATTTTTTGCAGAAGGATTACGAAAAAGCAATGGACTTGTTTAAAAAAGCCTTAAATATTTTTCGTGAGTATACGGACAAACTGTTTATAAATGAGACACTCAGATGCATTGGAAAGATTGATATCGCTCTTGGGCAAATCCAGAATGCACGGAAAACTTTTCATCAATGCCTTACCGAATCAATCGAATCGGGATATAAAAATAATGTACTTAGAAATATTCTTTCATTTGCACATTTAAATTCTCTTGAAGGCAATCTGCAAATTGCTGCGATTCTTTTTGGTAATGTAAGATCGATAATCGAAGAACTTGGTTTTGCATTGCGAATTTATGACAAGGATTCTTTTGAAGAGCTCAATTCCGTTTTAAAGAAAAATTTCACCGGCGAAGAACTTTCAGAGTATCATTCACAAGGCAAAGCAATGACACTTGAACAGGCAGGTGAGTTTGCATTAAAAAGTTGAATGGGAAAATTTTTTGGAGACGACATGGTCCGCTATAATGCTCTATGCTGAGCTTTTTGAGATTTGCACAACTAAGTTAAAACAATTTTTATTTATTTAGTTTTTCAAAATTTTTTCGACGAGTCTCCCGCCTTGTCAATTTTCATAATAATATGGAGTCGTCATGCGGGGACTAGTCGGGATTGCCTCCCCTCGCGGATCCTTCACAAGTTTAAAAATAAAAAATTTTTTGTCCATCGACAGAGTCTGTCCCGCCGAGTCCCCACAAGAATTATACCCAAATTTTTCATTAGAAACATTTTTTACCACTTAGGCACTAAGTTCACTAAGGGATTTAGAGTAAATTGAAATGTAAGAAAAAATTCTTTGTGAACTTAGCGAAAACCTTTGCGTTCTTTGCGTTTCTTAGATGTTTGAAATTTTCTATTGAAAAATCCGGGTTAAAATAAATTTGAATTTTAAAATGCGGGAGACTCGTCGGGGAAAACAAAATTTTATTTAGATTTTTAAAAAAGCTCGAATAGTCTTGTTTATACTTTGCAGGAAAAAATTAATATTGGTATCTTTTGAAAGATAAAAAAATTCCTATTGTAATTTTATTTTTAAAAGATCATGACAAAACTACTTAAGAAAGCTGTGGAAAAAATATCAAGGCTACCGGAAAATGAGCAAGATGAAATAGCTAAGATAATTCTCGAAGAAATTGAAGATGAAAAAGTCTGGTATGAAAAATTTAAAAACACACAAAATGAACTGTCAATTCTGGCAGATGAAGCACTGAAAGAATTTAATGAAGGAAAAACAAAACCTGATAATTTTTAATGGAATCCAGAACTACCGAAAGATTTCGAAAAACATTTGAAAATCTTCCACTTAAAATACAGGAAGATGCAAAGAAAGTTTATAAGTTATGGAAATCAAATCCTTATATGAAAAATCTTAGATTCAAAAGGATTAACGATAAGCAAAACATTTATTCCGTTCGAATTGGATTATCTTATAGAGCGTTGGGGCTCAAAAAAGATGATACTATGATTTGGTTTTGGATTGGTTCTCATAATGATTATGATAATCTAATAAAGAGTTTAAGGTAATATAATCCTAGTTATTCATTCCGTTCGAAATTTGGAATCAGACCCCGTTCCTAATCCCATACTTGTGCCGGTTACGTAAACATTTCCTTTATTGTCTAATCCAATTGAATAAGGAATATCATCATAGTTTGCGGTTCCATTGTATCTTCGGATCCACTCGGTGTTTACCTGTGATTTTAAATTTAATGGAGTTAAAACAATTACACTTAAGTTTATTATTATTAATTTGAATATCATTGGATTAATTTAAATAAATGTAATAACTCCAATATAAATTAGAAATTGAATTATTATAATCATTCTGTGGAACGAGCATTTCAGTTCTCTCCTATCTGAGCTACATCAAATAAAGGGAAATTGGAAGAGTAATCAGCATTCAGTATAAGTTTGTCGCATGCAGTTTACCGGAACGGGGAATCTATTTCATACATTTCTTATAACGCTCAGAAAATTTATATTGAAGCACTTCAAATTTTTTAAATGGCAAAAAAATCTTCGAAAGTTTTTATACTTGATACAAACGTTATACTTCACGATTCTACCTGCATATTCCAGTTTAAAGAGAATGACATAGTAATCCCTCTTACAGTGATAGAAGAGCTCGACCACTTTAAACGCGGAAGCCAGGTGATAAATCTCAATGCAAGAGAATTCGCACGCACACTGGATTCAATGACAGGCTCGGCTCTGTTTAACGGAGGCGTGTCTCTGGGAAAGGGAAGAGGAAAAGTTAAGATCGCAATCTCACGGGGTCTCAGCGATGAGATCAGGGAAATATTCAAAGACGATAACCCGGATCACAGAATATTAAGTACGGCGCTGGAAGTTCAGAAAGCAGATAAGAAAAATTCCGTGATACTCGTAACGAAGGATGTTAATCTCCGGATGAAAGCCAAAGCAATGGGGCTTCCTTCCGAGGATTATACAACTGACAGAATAAGCAATGTAGAAGAGCTTTACAGCGGTAAGGAGATCATTGAAGATTTTAATGATGAGACCCTGGTAAAGCTTTATCAGCCGCCATATGAAGTTTCTTTAAACGAAGTTAAGAAGAAATTAAAGGGTGAAATACTTCCAAATAAGTTTTATATACTGAGAAATGATAACCGGTCAGTTCTTGCTCATCTTGACCAGACGCGGGAAGTTTTGAGAAGGGTTGATAAGAACGATATCTACGGCATCAAATCACGTAATGCCGAACAGACTTTTGCAGTCGATGCTCTGACAAATGTAAATATTCCTTTAGTTTCAATTACCGGGAAAGCCGGGACAGGAAAGACTTTGCTGGCTATTGCATCGGCGCTTCATGTGAAAAAACATTACAGACAGATCTACATTGCAAGACCTGTAGTACCTTTGAGCAATAAAGATATCGGTTATCTTCCGGGCGATATTGAGAATAAACTTGCACCTTACATGCATCCGCTCTGGGATAATATAAAAGTGATTCAGGATCAGTACAGCGAAACGGATAAGCATCATACGCAGATAACTCAACTCATCAAAGAGAATAAGCTCGTGATCGAACCACTGAGTTATATCAGAGGAAGAAGTCTGCAGAGGATTTTTTTCATAGTGGATGAAGCTCAGAATCTAACTCCTCATGAAATTAAAACCATTATTACGCGAGCAGGTGAAGGCGCGAAAATAGTTTTCACAGGTGATATTTATCAGATAGATCATCCGTATCTCGATTCGCAGTCCAACGGGCTGTCGTATCTGATCGAGCATTTTAAAGGTCAGAAAGTTTATGCTCATGTGAATCTGCTGAAAGGAGAAAGATCGGAATTGGCAGAATTAGCCAGTAATCTTCTATGAGTGTGTGGAGTCGTGTGTGTATGGGGTCGTGAGTGTGTGGAGTCGTGAGTGTGTGGTGTCGTGAGTGTATGAAGTCGTGAGTGTATGGAGTCGTGAGTGTGTGGAGTCGTGAGTGTATGGAGTCGTGAGTGTGTGGAGTCGTGAGTGTATGGAGTCGTG
>CAYNTN010000198.1:0-6727 GCA_964399995.1 uncultured Ignavibacteriaceae bacterium | reverse complement strand
ATGTCCAAAGCAGGATTATCATTTGAAAGAGAAAAGGATCAAATTATATATTATGATAATGTTGAAGTTGGAACTAGACGAGCAGATTTCATTGTGGAGAATTGTGTCATGGTCGAGACTAAGGCTATAATAAATCTGGAAGATGTACATTTGGCTCAGGCGAAGAATTATGTCGTAGCATATGATTTTTCAATCGGATTGTTAATTAATTTTGGTTCTGTAAGTTTACAGTTTAAAAGAGTATTTAATCAAAAGAAGAATGTTGTCTGAATCAGGATTTTCAGTTGTCTGAATCAGGATTTGCAGGATTTAAGGATTAACAGGATATGCATTAGGATATCACTGTTTGATTTTAAAAAATATTTCGAGTTAATTTTTTGTAATCCTGAAAATCCAATAATCCTGAAAATCCTGATTCAGACAACATAATCCTGAAAATCCTGATTCAGACAACTGATTCAGACAATAATTTGAAACCCATCACCGAAAATATAATCGAACTCTCCGCAATTGAAACTCTCCAATCTTTAGGATGGACTTATGCAAACGGAAAAGAAATCTCACCTGAAGGATTATATTGTGAAAGGGAAAGTTTTGCGCAAATCATTTTAACCGACCGAATTAGAAAAGCAGTTACAAAATTAAATCCTCACATTCCGGAAACTGCAAGAGAGCAGGCAGTTCAAAAAGTATTAAGAATTTACTCACCTGACCTGCTTCACAATAATGAAACATTTCATGAATACTTAATTGAGAAAATAAAAATCCCATATCAACAAGACGGATATGAAAGAAGTCATGAAATGTCATTAGTTGATTTTGAAAATCCATTGAAAAATGAATTTCTGGTTGTCAATCAGTTCATGATCATTGAGAATAACAATCACAAGCGACCTGATGTATTATTATTTGTAAATGGTATTCCATTGGTTGTAATGGAATTGAAGAATGCAACTGATGAAAATGCAACATTGAAAAAAGCATACGAACAGCTTCAAACTTACAAAGCGACCATTCCAAGTTTATTTCATTATAATGAAGTCTGTGTTATTTCAGATGGTATAGAATGTAAAGCCGGAAGTCTTACAGCAGGTTTTACAAGATTCATGACATGGAAGACAGAAGACGGAAGAAAAGAAGCATCGAGATTTAAACCACAGCTTGAGACTCTAATAAAAGGAATGTTAAATCCGGCGACGCTTTTAGATTTAATCAGACACTTTATAGTCTTTGAAAAGACTAAAAAGGAAGACATCAAAACCGGATTAACACAGATAGTTACTGAAAAGAAACTGGCAGCTTATCATCAGTATTATGCAGTGAATAAGGCAGTTGAAAGTACCATAAAAGCATCTTCAGAAAAGGGTGACCGGAAAGGAGGTGTAGTCTGGCATACACAAGGAAGCGGTAAATCTCTTTCAATGGTATTCTTTACAGGTAAGTTGGTTTTGAGTTTGAATAATCCAACCATAGTTGTTATCACAGACAGAAATGACCTTGATGATCAGTTGTTCGATACATTCGCTGCTTCAAAACAATTATTACGACAGGAACCGATACAGGCAAAAGACAGAGAAGATCTGAAAAAATTACTTAAAGTAGCAAGCGGAGGAATTGTATTTACAACCATTCAGAAATTTTCTCCGGAAGGCATAAACAGTGATTATGATCAATTGTCGGACAGATCTAATATAGTTGTAATTGCAGATGAAGCACATAGGACTCAGTATGGATTTGAAGCGGTAATGAAAGATGTGAAAGATAAAGAAACTAAAGAAGTAATCGGTAAAAGAATTGCCTATGGATTTGCAAAATACATTCGCGATGCTTTACCTAATGCTACTTATATTGGATTCACAGGAACTCCAATTGAGAAAACTGATGTAAACACACCGCAGGTATTTGGAAACTATGTTGACATATATGATATTTCGCAGTCAGTTGCAGATGGAGCAACAGTGAAGATATTTTATGAAAGCAGACTGGCAAAAGTAAATTTGGATGAAGAAGGAAGGCAATTAATTAAAGAGTTTGATAAGGAACTGGAAGAGACTGATGAACTCGATGAAAAGCAAAAGGCAAAAATCAAATGGTCAAAACTTGAAGCAATAATTGGGAATCCCAGCAGGCTTAAGAACTTAGCTAAAGATATAGTTTATCATTTTGAAAAAAGACGTGAAGGAATGGAAGGCAAAGGAATGATAGTTGCAATGAGCCGGAGAATTGCAGTTGATTTGTATAATGAGATAATAAATCTTCGACCGGATTGGCACAGTGATGAATTGACAAAGGGAACGATTAAGGTTGTAATGACTGCAGCGAGTTCAGATGGTCCGGAGATGATGAAGAAGCATACGACAAAGTCACAAAGAAAAACTTTGTCTGACAGAATGAAAGATCCCGATGATGCTTTGAAACTTGTAATTGTCAGAGATATGTGGCTAACAGGATTTGATGTTCCAAGTCTGCATACAATGTATATTGATAAACCCATGAGAGGACATACGTTAATGCAGGCGATTGCGAGAGTTAACAGAGTATTCAAAGACAAACCCGGAGGATTGATTGTTGATTATCTTGGAATAGGTTCCGATTTGAAAGAAGCATTATCATTTTATTCTGATTCAGGCGGTAAAGGCAATCCGGCAGAAACACAGCAGAGGGCAGTTGAAGTAATGATGGAAAAATTAGAAGTGGTTCGGCAGCTATTTGTGTCAGAAAGCAAAACAAAAGAGGCGATAACAGTTGAAGAGCCGACTGCATATTATATGAGTGATAATGGAAAAGGATTTAATTACAACAGATTCTTTGATGCTTCACCTAATGGTAAGTTATCTATAATATTACAAGCAGAAGAACACGTAATGGGACTGGAAGATGGAAAGATCAGATACATAAATGAAGTTACGTTATTAAGTCAGGCATTTGCCTTATCGATTCCTCATGAAAAAGCATTAGAAGTAAAAGATGAAATAGCATTCTTCCAGGCAGTAAAGGCTAGGCTTGTAAAATTTATTGGAGGATCCGGTAGAAATGGAGAAGCAGGGTTGGATTATGAAACTACAATAAAACAAATTGTTGATCAGGCATTGAGTTCGGATGGAGTAGTGGATATATTCGATGCCGCCGGTATAAAGAAGCCGGAGATTTCAATTTTGTCGGATGAATTTCTTTTAGAAGTGAAAGAAATGAAACACAAAAATCTCGCGATAGAGTTACTCAAGAAAATTCTGAATGATGAAATCAAAACCCGGTCAATAACAAACCTTGTAAAGAGCAGAGCATTACTTGAGATGCTTGAATCATCGATTAAAAAATATCAAAATAATCTGCTTACTACCGCAGAGATAATTCAGGAGTTAATCGAGATAGCAAAAGAAATTAAGAAAGCCGACCAACAAGGAAGTGAACTGGGATTGACAACAGAAGAAGTTGCGTTTTATAATGCTCTGGAAGTAAATGAAAGTGCAGTTAAAGTTCTTGGAGATGAAACATTGAAACTTATTGCAAAGGAAATAGCAGACAAGGTGAGGAAGAATGCAACGATAGACTGGACTATTAGGGAGAGTGCTAGAGCAAAGCTGATGGTATTAGTAAAGAGGACATTGAAGAAATATGGTTATCCTCCCGATATGCAGCAGAAGGCGGTGGATACGGTGTTGAAGCAGGCGGAGTTGATGGCGGATTGGTATACGAAATAAATGAATTTTGCAAGAAAACTTATTCTCCCACGGCGGAGTCTCCTGCTCTTTGGGACTCCGCCGGAATACACACTCTACGGCAGAGTCCTGGAAAAAGCGCCAGAGACTCTGCCGGGGGAATTAAACTTGGTGGTTAAGCAACGTTTTGGACGGATATGTTCTTCTGCCGCTGTTGATGTTCCAAAAAGTTTGCAAATCCAGTATGAATAATCTTACAACTTTCATGCAAACTTTTTGGTCACCAACAAGCATCAACACAAGTCTCACTTCACCATCATCATCTTCTTCGTCATCACAACATCATTCACACTCATCCTGTAAAAATACATTCCGCTCGAAAGATTGCTGCAGTTAAATTGAATAGAATAATATCCGGCTTCTTTATGTTCGTTGATCAATGAAATTAATTCTTTCCCTGTCAAATCAAATATCTTTAGTGAAACTTCACCGCTAACTGCTAACTGGTAACTGATAACTGTAACAGGATTAAACGGATTCGGATAATTTTGTGATAAAGAATATTCAACCGGAATTCCTACTTCAACTTCATTTGACAGGAAATAATATTTATGATTACCATTGAAGTCAATTTGCTTCAGCCGGTAATTATATTTTCCCGTGTTTAATACTTCCGAGAATGAATAATTTTTTGCTTCATTAGATGTCCCGCTTCCCTGAACAAATCCTGCTTTTATCCAATCGTTTGACGTTTGACTTTTGACGTTTGACCGCTCTATATCAAATCCGGAGTTATTAACTTCGCCTCCAGTTGTCCAGTTTAAAGTAACTTTGTTTCCGCTGACGTTTGAAATGAAGCTCGACAATTCAACAGGCAATATTCCAATTCCGGAACTGTCAACATTGTGAGTTGCAGGTGATGTGATATCGATAAGAAGACTATCAACATATGCAAATATCTTCGTTGCAGATGTAACTATGGGAGGATTTCTCCATGCTAAGCTTAAATAATCTGTATTAAAAGTGCCGGTCTTCTTCAAGATTCTCATTCGCGCTATCTTGGTTCCGGGAAAGTTGCTGTTTATTGTAAATCCGTTGCCAACCCCGGGAAATGTGTTTGCAGATAAACTTAAGACAGATGCAGCAGGACTGCTTGCATTTAGCAAAGAAGGATTTTCTGGCTGCAAACCTGCAGGCAGGTCTGAGCTGATGATTCTGTATGTAGCTTCATTTGTATCGGCAAAGTTGATTCCGATTATGTTACTGTTGAATGAAAGATAATACTGACCTCCTGCATATTCAAATGCGACGCGGGAATTTGTATGCTGAATGCAAATATCAAATTCCAGTGCGTCATCCAATGAATTTATGCTTTGCAATGACATATTTCTCACAAGCAGGTTATAAGTGGGAAGTGAAATAGTTGTAAAGCTCCAGGTCGGAGATCCCGTATAGTATACGAAATTATTTCTTGCGAAAACTCTCCAGTAAAAAACCGTCCCGGGATCTAAGAAACCAAGAACTTTGAATGTATCTGTAATTGAAGTATCTCTGAATACAATACTTCCTATAGTGAAGTTTGGGTTAGTTGCTACTTCAAGCTTGTATGATAGGGCCTCGCTTTCCGGGAACCATGAAAAGACTATTGGCAAGGTAACAGATGAATCATTATTCGGAGGTGAATGCAAAACAATCGGTGTTATAGCTGCTGTGAAAAGTGTTCGTATTGCGGAACTTGCAAAATAACCTGAATTATTTTTAGCCGATACTTTCCAGTAATAAGTATAGCCCATACTTAAGGCATCAACTGATTGAGATGTATCAGTCAATGTAGAATCATTATATACAATGACGGTAAAGAGCGGATCAGCTGCAATTTCAAGCTTGTAAGTTAATGCATTGGCTTCTGAAAACCATGAAAACTCAACTGGTATTGGAACTGTCGCGCTATCCCCGGGACTGTTCAGCAAAAGTTCATTTTGAAATGTATTGAAATAAAATGGATCTGTAGCGGCATAAAAGAACGAATCATTCTGCGGAGTTATCCGCCAATAGAAAGTTGAATTAATGTCTAAAGTGCTGACAGTTTGAAATGTATCGATGATCTTTGAGTCCAGATAAATAATGTTGTTGAATTGTTTATCTGTTGCAATCTCAAGCAAATACTGTGTACTTGAATTAACATTGTCAGCCGGTTTTAACGCATTATTATTTCTTTGATAAGGAGCTACACCGCCAGGGCGGTTTATCAATGTGTTTGCACTTGTCCATTCAAAAGTTACCGGTATTGAAACAAATTTCTCACCAAGCGAAGGACTGATCAATGTTACGAGTAAAGGTTCTATGCCGAAATTCCAGACATCAGAACTGATAAAATAAGCTGAATCATTCTTCCCGCTCACCTTCCAGAAATAAGACTCATCAGGATCGAAGACACTCACTGTTGTAAAGGTATCAGTCAATGTAGAGTCAGCGAAAAAAATATTAGCAAAATTAGGCACTTTTGAGATCTGAAGTTTGTATGAAACTGCACCAGCCTCACTATTCCAGGTGAACATAATATTTTTTAGGCTGGTGATTGAATTATTTGGCGGAGAAATTAATGTAATTGAATTTCCGTCAACACCCTCTGCAGTGTTTACGAAATGCGAGATGTAAGCCTGAGCATTTCTCACACTTAAGCTGCTGATAACAGTCAGCAGAATTATGAAAAATAATTGGTTTATACCTTTCATATTTTATCCTTTTAATTTTTTAAAATTCTTTTGCATAAAATAAATTATATTTTTCATAATGACAAGTTCAATGATCATTGTACAATGTGCAATGTGACACATCCGTCCAAAACGTTTGAAATAAAAAAATGGCTAGTCTACGGAAGATTTAATCCATAGTAAGTATTTTTGTTTATTCCAAAAACCAAAATACACTAGCCATGATAAATATAACATTATTCAGCCAAATAGTTAATAAACTAAACAGGCAAGATTTTAAAAAGATAGTAGATCGATATTTTTCTCCCACGGCGGAGTCTCCTGCTCTTTGGGACTCCGCCGGAATACACACTC
>CAYNTN010000197.1:0-6738 GCA_964399995.1 uncultured Ignavibacteriaceae bacterium | reverse complement strand
GATTAACGATTAACGATTAACGATTAACGATTAACGATTAACGATTAACGATTAAACGATTAACGAATAACGATTCACGATTGAATTGAATTACATATTTCCAAAAAGTAATTTGCACGCATGAAATTACTTTTAACCTATCTAAGAAAATACAAACATCTCGTAGTTCTGGCTTTATTCCTCGCAACAATTAATCAGGTTTTCTCTTTACTTGATCCAGCGATTTTCAGACATGTAATTGATGACTATGCAACACGATTCAAAGAATATACAACATCAGAATTTTTTAAAGGCGTGGGTTTTTTGTTGATACTCGCAGTAGGCGCTGCTTTAATTTCAAGAATTGCAAAAAATTTTCAGGACTATTTCATAAATGTAATTACACAGAGGCTTGGCGCACAGATTTATTCTGACGGAATCAGACATTCACTCAAGTTGCCTTATTCGGTATTTGAAGACCAGAGCAGCGGACAGACCCTCGGTATTTTACAGAAAGTACGAGCCGATTCTGAAAGACTTATTTCCGCAGGTGTGAACATACTCTTTACTTCCATTGTCGGAATTGTTTTCGTCGGGATTTATGCTTTCAGTGTTCACTGGATAATCGCTCCGATTTATCTCGCAGCAATTCCAATCATCGGTTGGCTCAGTTCGACCATGGGAAAGAAAATTAAAAACGTTCAGAAAACCATAGTAGCTGAGACAACTGCCCTCGCTGGCTCAACTACCGAATCTTTACGAAACATTGAGCTTGTAAAAAGTCTCGGTCTTGCTCATCAGGAGATTGACAGATTAAACGGCACTACGGAAAAAATCCTTAAACTCGAATTACAAAAAGTAAAATATATAAGAAGTCTGAGCTTCATTCAGGGAACTATTGTCAACTTATTAAGAACAGGTATACTTCTGCTGATGATGTATCTGATTTTTACACAGCAAATTACAACAGGTCAGTTCTTTACTCTTTTTATATATTCCTTTTTCATATTCGGTCCGCTTCAGGAGCTGGGTAACATTATAAATATCTACCGTGAAGCAGAGGTTTCACTCGGAAAGTTTCAGGATATTATAAATATTCCAATTGATCCCAAACCTGTTAATCCTGTAAAAATCACTCACATAGAGACTCTTGAATTTTCTGACGTCTCATTCAGACATCAGTCATCTTCAGTAAATGCTCTGACTGACATTTCATTTACAACATACACCGGAAATACGGTTGCATTTGTCGGACCATCTGGCTCAGGCAAGACTACTCTGGTAAAGTTATTGCTTGGTTTGTACAGACCGAAAGACGGTAACATTCTTTACAATGGCTTTCCCTATGATGTAATTGATCTCGACAGCTTAAGAGAGAGAATAGGATTCGTTTCCCAGGATACACAATTATTTTCCGGTACAATACGCGAAAATCTTTTATTCGTAAACCCGGATGCAACTGACGTAGAGTGTTATGAAGTTCTTCGCAAAGCCGCATGCCAGACGTTGCTTGAAAGAGCCGATAAAGGTCTCGATACTGTGATTGGCGAAGGAGGTGTTAAAGTATCAGGAGGAGAAAAACAGCGTCTGTCAATTGCCAGAGCCCTGTTAAGAAAACCGAATCTCATGATCTTTGATGAGGCAACTTCCGCCCTGGATTCAATTACCGAAGAAGGCATTAATAAAACCATAAGAGAAATTTCTTCAGAAGGTAAGCATATAACTTTTATGATCGCCCACAGACTTTCTACCATCATGCATGCAGACACTATTTATGTGCTTGAACGGGGAGAAATTATTGAGTCGGGAAAACATGAAGAACTTCTTGAACTTAAAGGGCTGTATTATGCAATGTGGCGTCAGCAAATAGGCGAAAGAGATAGTATGCTACGCAGCAATCTGATTGATACTGAAAAAAATTTAAATTGAGAATCTGATTTCGTCACACGACTTTTTCTTCTTCAATGTCTTTTCTGAATGAGCTGTCTTCTTTCATCTCTCTGCCAAGGAAATATGAAAGAATCGTTCTGATAAGTACACTGACTCCTAATATGGTTAGATCCTCGAGTGTATTTTCTACAATGGTTCTGACTACATCGGATGCAATCAGAAAATCAAGACCAAGCAGGAGATAGTAGCTGAAATTTATTTTTATCGTGTTTAATCTTTTGAACGAAAACTTCCCTCTTGCCCTGCTTATTTCATTCTGTATGAACTTCAGAATAGCAAGTATAGAGCCGTAAGAAATAACTACCATGCTCATAATACTGATTACAAAGGCTATTCTTTCAGTAAATTCTACCATCGGATTTTAATTTTATGTACCTGGTAATTTTGAATGTGACAATTTAATATTCCTTCTTTAAATCTACAATGTTCAAAAAATCTTTTCGATCTGCGACTGCTCTCCGGATATTCTCTATCACTTCATCCCATCTGTTTAATTCATCAAACGGAGATGCAGCTCTGTGAGGTGACATTAAAACATTATTCAAATCGTGAAATGGAAATTTAAATGGATATGACCTTCCCTTCTTATCTTTCTTTGGTTTATAATTATACCAAACATCGAGTGCAGCGCCGCCTATTTCATTTCTTTTTAAAGCCTCATAAAGGCTTTCTTCATCTACAATAGGACCTCTTGCAATATTTACAAGCAAAGAATTTTTTCCAAGAATTTTGAGCTCTTTCTTGCCGATCATACCTTCTGTATTTGACGTAAGCGGAATTGCTATAATAAGAATATCAACTGACTTCAAAAATTTATTAAGATCTTTGGGCTCATATTTCTTAAATTCTTCATTAAATTCAAAATTTAAATTTACAAATTCATTATTCACGATTGACGATTCACCATTCTCGACTGACGATTCACTGGTCACAATTGCCGGATTCCAGTCTCTCTTCAAGATATGAAATTCATTCTTAAATCCCGATAAAAAGCGGTGAACATTTTTATTAATCGCTCCATAACCAAGTAATCCGATTTTTCTGTTCCTTAAAAGAATTGACTTTAATGAAATATCCTTGTCATCACTCGTTTCCCACTTCCCTTCTTTCATTAAGTTGTGATGGTATACTATCCTGTTCATCAGAGCAAGCAACATTGCAACTGTATGCTGGGCAACAGCAAAAGCATGTCCGTGCCCGTTTACAAGAAACAACTTTCTCTCCCTGTTAATAGCTCTGAAATTTTCCAGATGATGCTTAATTCCGGTTCCCGGATTTATAAACAGCTTCAGATTTTTTGCGGATTCTAAAAGTTCGGGAGATGACCTCCACCCTACAATCACATCCGCGGACTTGCTTAATTCTATGATTTTATCAGGTGACTGTTCTCCGGGAAAAAGTAATTTTATTTTCTCTATCTTTGGGAATGTCTTCCGGAATTTCCTTTTTAACTCCGGACTGACATCCCATGTAAAAAGTACAGTGGTTTGTTTCAACAAAGAATTTTTTTTCAATAGTCAGATTTTATTATTTTATAATTTATCAGTAATAATTCGTAACTCTTAACAGGATTTACTTGATTTTAAAATTTTTTAGGATTAGAAACTTGTTAGAAACTCGCAATTCGAAACACATAATTTGTAACTATAAATGACAAGTCCTGCATTTTCTACTGCCATCAAACTCGTAACTCGTACACTGGCATAGCCAGTACCAAAATTGAAAATGTTATTTGTTTATATCTTAATTTTGTGCTGTCTAAAAAGCGATGTTATTTTTACCACTAAGTACACTAAGAGCACAAAGATATTTTTTTTAAATCATTTTTTCTTAGTGTACTAAGTGCTACAACACATAATAACGTTGCTTTTTTAACAAACTTTTAGGCATGTAAGAATTGCCATAAATCGATTTTCTTAAACAACACTATACGTGTGATTATTTCTTGCCCTTTTTTTGTTACACGATACTTAAATGTTTTAGAAAATTTGGTTATCAAACCATGTGCACTTAGTGGTAAAATATAGTTTAAGACTTAACTAATTTTATTTATTGAATAATATTCTTACCATTTTGAGTAGAATTTTACTTGTGACTGAATAACTCACAGCTCATAAGCTTGCATAGTCAGAACCAAGAATATAAAATACTATTAAATAACTTTTTTGGCTCTTCTCAGACTAATAGTCTGAGCTACTCTACTAAATTTTCTTACCATTTTGAGTAGAATTTAACTTGTGTCTGAGTAACTCGTAACTTGTAACTTGTAACTTGTAACTATAAGACTAAGCCAGCATTCTCATCAGCAGAATATTGTAATTAAAAATATTCCTTACCCTAATGTACAAATTAATATGCTCAGAATTATAATCTTTTTTCAGGTATGCGATTTTTATATAAATTTTTTCCAGTATCTGTTCGAGTTCATTTTCAAGCGCTCTCAAAGGATCGAGACCATCCATCATTTCTTTCGTAACCTTTTTCATAGTTATCATTTCAAAAGGGATTCCGCAAGTGATTGCAGCTTTGATTTCTGCAACTTCAAGATTATTCACAATCTTAATTAATCTATCATCACTGAGACGTTTCTCTTTATTTGAAATATCCTCAAGAAATTTGTTGTTAAGCTTTGCTTCAGTTAAAATTGCACGCTTTATTTTATTCAAAGCAACTTTGTTGCCAGCAAGATCTTTTGTAACGTCGTAAATTTCTTTTATGATACTCATTTCTTCTAATTTTAAATTGCAAATTACAAATTTCAAATCAATGAATAAATCTCAAACAAATAAATCTAAAATCAAATATCAAAAATCTAAAATCATCTTAATCTCTTTTCACTTTCATCTTCCTCGAAACCGTCCTGTTCTTTGCTATCACATTTACATAATATAATCCTTCAGGCTCTTTGCTTATGTCGACATCAATCATCCCGTCCTTAAATTTTTTCAACTTCTTTTTATACACAATTTTCTTCTTATCTTCAGTGGTGATCTCTAAAGTAATATTCTGTCTTTCATTTAAAAAAATATCACAAAAGAATTTACCCGGATTTCTTATAGGGAAAATATTCAGAATAGGTGTAATGTCAGTCTTTTCAGTAGTTCCACCCGTTATTATCATAAACTGCTGCTTTATCTCTGCACCGAAATCGGAATTGAATTCTTTGATGAGTCTACCCTCCATGTCTACTACTCGGACATACCCATATCCATCTTCAGGATTAAACCAAAAATCCAGTCCGTTATTTGCTGTATCTTTAATTACTAATTCGTAGCAATCCGGAAATAAATTAAGAAAATTCATTTCATATAAACTGTCCGGCTTTAATGATTCAGGTTTATAAGATAAGATCTCGTGATAACTTGAATTCTTAACCGAAATAATTGTCCCTGAAGGGTCCTTGTTTGTTTTGTATAATACCTTGAAGCTCGAATCCCAAACTGGAGGAATCTCTATTTCAACTGTCATGGAGTTATCTAAAGGGTATTCATCCTCAGCAGATAAATCCTTTACATTTATTATGAATTTTTTCTTTCCCGGACTCAGCGGGAGTGAAAGTATTTTGGGTAAATTTCTGATGATTGCTTGTCCCGGTTCAATCGGAGCATTATAGAATGTTGTTTTATCCAAAAATTCACCTTCAAAACCATATATGAACATTGTCATTGATTTGGTTGTATCTGCTCCGTTGTTTTTTATAATGATTTTACCATTCATGCATACAGGATTTTCCCTTGAATAAACATCTTCTTTGCTCGGAGAAACCAGCTCAACAATTGAAAGATCATACAAAGCTTTTGGCTTCCTGTAATAAAACAAATAAGTGCTGAACACATAATTTGCAGAAGGTTTATTGGGATTAACATATTTCTCCATTTCAATATCAATGCTATGCTTACCACTGTCATTTAAAATTAAATCGTAAATATCAGGAACAACCATCGCTCCCGGGCACCAGTTAGCCCTGTCGAATATCCATGTTCCCGCCTGAGGATAAAGAGGATTGTCACCGCATTCTCGCCAAATCTGCCTTTTATCAATCAGCTCATTATCAAAGTACACTTCCCTGTATTTACTGCAAAACTCCGCACAATTCTCAAAGTCATCCATCCCGTGTCCGGTCTGTAAAATTCTCACTCTCGCAATGTCAGCATTGAATTTATTTTCAAAAGTAACCGGCTGAAGATAATTTCCTATATCATCCTTGCTGTCGCCGTACGGAAAACTTCCTGTCCACAACTTTTCAAATCCGAGCACTTCCATTACAGGAGGTCCTTCAGTTAATTCAAAATCAATAGTTATCAGCCAGCCTCTGTCTGCATTTCTTTCGTAACCTGTATGGTTAAATTCAATTTCGACAGAATCATGAAGGAGAAAAGAAAAATCCGTAATGTCAGCTTTCCATGTAAATTTCCAGTCAGGAGTAAATCTTGATCCATATGGCGAGATCATCCTCGCAAGTTCTATATCAAGCGAAGTATCATTCACGCTTCCTTTTCTTCTCAAATAAATATTATCAATGTAATCCCATTCACCGCATCTCTGACTGTCAGGACATTGATAAGTCACGTAAAGCATTACCTTTCTGTATTGTATTTCACCAGTTGGAAATACTCCCCAATTTTTGTAAGCATTGAATCCTTTCGACGGGTCTGTTACGACCGGAGTTTTATTATGTGTTACAATATTAATAGTATCGCCAAAATCAGAAAATACTTTATCTGAAGAAATAAAAAGTAAAAGAATAAAAATAAATTTCTTGGATGATGTCATTCGGCAAAATATAGAATGTGCAACAAATAAAAAAGC
>CAYNTN010000196.1:0-6935 GCA_964399995.1 uncultured Ignavibacteriaceae bacterium | reverse complement strand
TTATAAAGTTTATAAAGTTTGTAAAGTTTATAAAGTTTGTAAAGTTTGTAAAGTTCATAAAGTTATAACCAATTAACCAATTAACGAATTAACCAATTAACCAATTAACGAATTAACCATCAACAAATCAGCTGCTTGGAAAAAGGTAAATTAGTATTAGAGAACGGTGTAATATTTGAAGGAAATGTTTTCGGGAATCCGGAAACAGTATCGGGTGAGGTAGTATTCAATACATCTCTGACCGGATATCAGGAAATTTTGACCGATCCCTCTTATTATGGTCAGATTATAATAATGACCTATCCATTAATTGGTAATTACGGAACTAATGAAACTGATACTGAATCTTCAAAAGTTCAGGCTAGAGGAATTGTTGTCGGAAATTATGAAGATGACTGGAGTAATTTCAATGGACTTCAGTCTCTGGATGAATATCTGAAAAAGAATAAAACCATAGGGATTTCCGGAATTGATACACGCGCTTTGACAAAGCTGATACGCAGCGAAGGCGCTATGAGAGGGGTTGTTACCAGGGAAAAACTCAGTGATAAGAAACTGATTGAAAAAATACTGGAGACTCCGAAGATGGACGGGCTGGATCTTGTAAAGTATGTTTCTTCAAAAAAAAGTTATACATTAAAATCTGAAAATCCAAAACACAAAATTGCTTTTTACGATTTTGGTATTAAGCAAAATATTCTTCGTGAGTTTCTTAAATATGATGTCGAAGTAAAAGTCTTTAATGCAGAAACAGGTTACCAGGAAATCCTTGATTACAGGCCTGACGGAATATTTTTATCAAACGGACCCGGAGATCCTGAAGCTGTTAAATACGGAATCGAGAATACAAAAAACTTACTCAGTTCCAATATTCCAATATTCGGCATTTGTCTCGGGCATCAGCTGATTGCGCTGGCTCTTGGAGGACAAACCTATAAATTGAAATTCGGTCACAGAGGCGGAAATCATCCTGTAAAAAATCACTTAAAAAATAAGATCGAGATTACTTCACAAAATCACGGCTTTGCAGTTGATGAGAAAAGCCTGGATCAGGATAAAGTAATGATTACTCACACAAATCTTTACGACGGAACGAACGAAGGTCTGCGTCACAAAGAATTTCCTGTAATGTCTGTTCAGTATCATCCCGAGGCATCACCCGGACCGAATGACAGTAAGTACTTATTTGGAGAGTTTATGGGAATGGTTCAATGAGTTTGGTTAGTGCAATTTGATGTATCAAATTTTCTCATAAAAAACCAAATTGATTTCCTTAAGTTTTTTGAAATGAGTATCTGAAGTAAGTAAGGGAATATCAAGATAAATAGAAGTTGCACAGATTATTGCATCGGGGATTTTCAGATCATAATTTTTCCTTGAAGATATCGCAATTTTTTTAATCTGCTCATTAACATCCATAACTATACAATTCGAAAGAAGTTTTTGAATAGTTATTTCCTCGGCATCAGTCAATTTTTGAAAACTATACAATTCTATTTCAGTTATGAATGAGATATAACATATTTTATTTTCCAAATATGAGGAAATTAATTTATCACCATCGATTAGATAAATGAAGATATTTGAATCAACCACAAAACTATTTCCATTCATTTCTCAAGCGTCTTTGAATTTCTACAGCATCCCCTTTAACTTTTACCTTTCCGCAATATTCAGATGCTTTGAAAAGTTTTTTAGGTTTAATTTCTTTAGAAATTTTTTCCAAATTTCTTTTAGTAGATTTTTTTTTGATAACTATAACCATTTTTTACATTAATTTAAGTTTTTTAAGTTTTCTAATCAATCGAAAGAAGAAAGATAAGCTGATTTTTAATCTAAATCTATTCTATATTGTATTTAACAAGTTCATCTGATAGATAATCATCTAAATTTTTAATATGTTTTGGTTCAATCTGGATTAATTTTAAATTTCTACTAGTATAAATTTTTATTTTTTCATTTTTCCTCTCAAGATACGCTGAATCTTCCAATCCCCAAATTTCTAAATAAATTTCTTCACCTCTTTTATTTCTAATGTAGAAATCACTGATCATATTTTCTCCGGGGATTTTTTTTTCATAAGCATGAGCTATACCTTTTTCAAATAAATAATTATCCACCAACGCTTCTCCTCTTGACCGAACATAGTGACCATCATTGCATCTGTAATCTGTTGGATATTTTAACCTATAATTAAATTCTTCTTTTGTAGGAGGAATAACTTCTTTGATTTCTTCCTTTTCAAATTCAAAGGAGTATCCCAGTGCTTCTAATAATTTCCAACCAATTGCGTCTGGAATTCTAAAATCAAAAAATATCCCATCTTTATCAAAGAATAATCCGGAATTTAAAATGGTTTCTTTTGAGATTTTCTTGGTGGTTCCTCTTTTTTCCACTTTTAACTGAGCAGGGAATTTCCCATTCCAAGCTTCGCTGTCAAGATTTTCGCCAGCCTTATCGGCAAAAAAAGGACCTTCAATAAAAACATTCTGAGATTTATATTGAAAAACTTTATGAAGAAAAACTATGTCTCCCGGATTAATTTGATTTATTAAATCAAGATATACCTTTGTTTGCCCAAATAATTTTTTATTTATGCATTCTTTATAAGTTTCATCTGAACATCGAAAAATGTAAAATTTTTTCATCGGATTTTTCTGTAAAAATAAGAATATTTTGCCTAAATATATGTGACAATAAGTGACAAAATGGCTAATAGGTATCTAAAGTATTGAATTACAGATCGAATAATAATATATTGCATCAATTTCAGAAAAATATGGAAAATAAAATAATCGACGGTAAATTAATCTCATCTCAGATCAAAGCCGAAGTAAAAGCCGAATCAGATAAATTAAAATCAGAGAAAGGAATTACTCCCGGGCTGGCCTTTCTGCTTGTAGGTGAGAATCCGGCATCGAAGGTTTATGTAAGAAGCAAAGGAAAGGCGTGTGAAGAGCTGGGATTCTATTCTATAACTGAAACGCTTCCTGAAAATATTCCCGAAAAAACTCTGCTTGAACTTATTGAAAAATATAATAATGATGAGAAGATTCACGGAATACTTACTCAGCTTCCGCTGCCGTCTCACATTAATCAGCAGAAAGTAATTGAATCTTTAAATTATAAAAAAGATGTAGACGGATTTCATCCGGTCAATGTGGGCAGAATGGTGATAGGGGAAAAGTGTTATTTACCGTGTACTCCGTTTGGTGTTGTTGAACTTTTAAAGCGAAGTAATGTGGAGACTCAGGGGAAGAATGTTGTTGTAATCGGCAGAAGCAATATTGTCGGAAAGCCGGTTGCTAACTTACTCATGAGAACCGATTTTAATTCAACTGTAACAGTCTGTCACAGCAAAACAAGAAACATTAAAGAAATTTCTTCGCAGGCGGATATTCTTATTGCAGCAATTGGCAAAGCTAATTTTGTAACGAAAGAATTTATTAAGGAAGGGTGTGTAATAATTGATGTTGGCATAAACCGGATCGAAGATAAAACAAAAAAAACCGGATTCAGAATGACGGGTGATGTAAACTATGAAGACTGTTTCGACAAATGCGGAAAAATAACTCCGGTGCCGGGCGGTGTAGGACCGATGACAATTGCCATGCTGATGAAAAACACGCTTGATTCGGCGAAAGGCTTAATTTATGGATGATAAATATTATGAAGTTCAGATAGCTTTTAATAAAAAAAATTATGAAGCTCTTTATAATTCTTTATATCTTGAAGGCATTGAAAATATACTGGAAGAAGAAGGGGTGTTGAAAATTTACTTCGATGCAAAGGATGAAGACAAGATAACTCTGATAAAGCAAAATTTGCTCGAAAATAAAATAATAAAAGAAAAAGATTTTACATCGGAATCATTCGGAAATAAAAACTGGAATGAAGAGTGGGAGAAAACCATCGAACCGGTTTACATACGCGACAGGATAATTATTTATCCTTCATGGAAAAAGCATGAGCTGAAGGACATTGAAAATAAGATACTAATAGAGATAGATCCGAAGATGTCATTTGGAACAGGTCATAACGAAACAACACAGCTTGTACTTGAATTAATGAGTGATAACATCGAAGGCTCAGAAGAAAAGCTTCTGGATTACGGAACCGGTACCGGAATTCTTTCTATTGCCGGTATTAAGCTTGGGGTTAAAAGAGCAGTTGCAATAGATATAGATGAAGACTCGCTGAAAAATGCAAAAGAGTATTTTGAAAAAAATTCAGTTCATGAAAGAATTAAATTAGTCAAAGCAAATTTATCAGAACTCGAGGAAGATTCATTTGATATCATTTGTGCAAATATAATAAGAAGTGTCATCATTGAAAACATTGAGCATATTACAGAAAAAATAAACATGAACGGAAAGCTGTTTTTATCCGGTATTATGCTTTCTGAAGATCAGGAAATACTTGAATATCTTACACAATATGAGTTTGAAGTTGTTGACATTTCAAGCAAAGCTGAATGGATAGGTATATATGCTGTTAAAAGATAACGTATTTTCCGAGTATTAGAAAAACCCTGTCAGGATTGTTAGTTCGACAGAATTGCTCATAAATAATCTACAAAACCACTCAACCACTGTGCAAAAATTCGGTGAACAATCAATTCAATCAATTCTAATCATTATTCCAGACTTTTTTTAGTTTATAAAAAGAATTAATTTCAAAACAAAAATTAAAATTATGATTAAAGAATTTAAAGAATTCATATCAAGAGGAAATGCAATAGATTTAGCAATCGGTGTTATAATAGGAGCTGCATTTGGCGGGATCATAAATTCAATTGTTGCAGATCTTCTGATGCCGTTAATAGGGATCATAATCGGGGGAATAAATTTTTCGGCGCTTTCAGTAACCGTTGGCGGAGCTGTTTTACCTTATGGAAAGCTAATTCAGGCTATTATTAACTTTTTGATAATAGCTTTTGTATTGTTCCTTTTGGTCAAATCAATCAACAAGTTTAAATCAAAGGAAGAAGAAGCTCCTGCTCCACCGACAAAGGATCAGGAATTGCTGACGGAAATCAGGGATATTTTGAAATCCGGTAATCAGAAATAATACATTTTTAAAATGGCTTGTAATAGTTAAATTTGTATAAATTTAAAACAGAAATGGCAAAATACGTATCAAACAAAAACGAAACAATAAGATTATTTAAAAATCCTGTATTAGAATATTTTTCTCATATACATCCGGTTACTCCTATTGTTGTATATGTACCTGTATTATTGGTGTTATATTATCTGGGGTTTAGGGAAGTCGGAATCCTGAACAGCATAATTTGCTTCATCGCGGGAATATTATTATGGACTTTAACCGAATATGTGATTCACAGATGGGCATTTCATTATCCTCCGAAATCAGAAACAGGAAAAAGGGTACACTTTCTTGTACACGGAATTCATCATGACTATCCGCGCGATGCGACACGGTTGGTAATGCCGCTGCTTGTCAGTGTTCCGCTGGCTGTTGCATTTTACTTTTTATTTCAGGCATTGTTTGGAGCATATTATATGAACATTTTTTCAGGATTCATTTTCGGATATGTTTCTTATGATTCAATACATTATGCAACTCATCACTTTGATATGAAGGGTAACATTGGAAAATTTCTGAAGACATATCATTTACGTCATCACTATGGAGACGATCATACAGCGTACGGAGTCAGCAATCCTTTGTGGGATTATGTTTTCGGGACAGTTCCTCAGCAGGTTAAGGATAAAAAGAATTCTAAACCGGTTGTAGTCGGAAAATAGTTAAATTCTTTATTTGTGAATGGTTAATTGATTATTTTATATCAGGTGTGGTGGGTATAATATAAAAACTGACTTCTTTGTGCCTTCGCATTAATTGTAAATTGTTTAATTGTAAAGAAATTAATTCGGAAATTACCGTTTTTTTTTACGTATTATTACTTGCTGCTTTCCAATTTTAATTACCCTCTTAATTAGAAATCGGTTAACTCAAAAAATAAAATTGTTATTCAAATGAATTCTGCCGAAGGAAATTTTTTTGACATACCTGAAAATCTTCCGGCAAATTTTGAGTTATTCCAGTCTGTTATATCCAATGAAAATCTGAGCATAGAAAGAATTATTTCAACCGGACAAAAAACGCCGGATAATCAATGGCTTGAACAGGATAAAAACGAATGGGTTATTCTTTTGCAGGGTGAGACGGAAATGCAATTTGAAAACGGAGAAAATAAAATCCTTACAGTAGGTGATTATATCCATATTCCAAAAAATACCAGGCATAAAGTTTTAAGAACCACTTCGGATCCGGCATGTATATGGCTCGCGGTTCATTATTAGGCTTATTATAAATTATGAGAGATGCAAAATTCTGGATCGATAAACTTAATTTAATTCCTCATCCTGAAGGCGGATATTTTAAAGAAACTTATCGTTCATCTGAAATTTTTAAAAGCGGCCATTTACCCGAAAGATTCACCGGAAACAGGAATATTTCCACTTCAATTTATTATTTACTGGGAAATGAGGACTGTTCAAAGATGCACAGGATAAAGTCAGATGAAATGTGGCATTTTTATGATGGTACCGGAATAATTATTTACTCAATTGATGAGAAAGGAAATTTAACAGAAAGTAAGTTAGGTTTGAATACAGATGAAGGTGAAATCCCGCAGGTTTTGATAAAAGCAGGAGATTGGTTCGGTGCAAAAGTCAGCAAACCTGACAGCTATTGCTTAGCCGGCTGCACGGTATCCCCGGGATTTCATTTTGAAGATTTTGAAATGGGTGACAGGCAGAAATTGCTGAAATTATTTCCTGAACATGATGATATTATAAAAATGCTTACGTGAGTCGTTAATTAGTTATTCGTCAATCGTGAATCGTGAATCGTCAATCGTGAAACGTGAATCGTCAATCGTCAATCGTGAATCGTGAATCGTCAAT
>CAYNTN010000195.1:0-6968 GCA_964399995.1 uncultured Ignavibacteriaceae bacterium | reverse complement strand
TTACTGTTAATCCGGCTCCGACTCCGGCTCCTAAAAATGCTAAATCCATTTTTAACTATTCTCCTTTTTTTTGTTTAATTTATTTTTTAGAAAAAAATTTTATTTCGTATTTATATTTAAAGATCTCAAATCCACAATCTAAAATCCCAAATTCAAAATCCCCAATATCCAAATTTCAATGATGGTGCATTGCCATATTTATATACAAAGCTGAAAGCAGGGTAAAAATGTATGCCTGTAACAATGCAATAAAAATCTCAATCAGATATATGAATAAAGCAAAAGGAACTGCTATAACTGTTCCTGCATATTCCATTACAAATATCAGGCCTATTAAGGAAAAAATGATAATTGTTCCTGCAGTAATGTTTGCAAACAGCCTCATAAGCAGCGAGAAAGGTTTTGTAAACAATCCTATAAACTCCACAACTATCATAATTGGTAACACGAAAACCGGAACGCCCGGTGGAACTAAATTTTTTACATAACCTCCGAATCCGTGAGCCTGTATGCCTTTATACTGTGTAATGATAAAAGTTATTATTGCCAATGATGCAGTAACATTTACATTCTTAGTCGGCTGTGACATGAAAGGAAATAAACCTAGTAAATTCGAAAACATTATGAAAAAGAAGAGCGTCAGGAAGAATGGCATAAGCTTCAGTCCTTCCGGACCCATGTTAGGCAATACAATTTCATCACGTACAAAAACAATTAAGGATTCGACAACATTTCCTAATCCTTTCGGGACTTTATTTTTATTATTGCTTGAAACGGCATAAATTAAGACACATATCAGGATGATTGCTGCGAGGAACATCATCACCGTGCTTTTCGTGATTGAAAAATCAATGTTTATCCCGAAAATATTTACAGGCTTAAACTGAGGTAAATACAATTTGCCCAGAAAATAAAAATCAATGTAATCGTGATCAACAATTTTTTCTATAACATCAAACGATTCTTCACCTTCATGAAGAAGTTTTTCACCTTCTTTTTCTATTTTTTGAATTTCAGACGGTTCCTTGGTGTTGTTGCTTTCCTGTGACATAACGGAAGTGGAAAAGAAAAAGAAGAGAATGATTATTAGAGAAAGTAGTGAATTGGAGTAAGATTTTACTGCGTATTTTTTTAAATCCAAAATTATTATCAATTAATTATAATCTGTAGTTAATTTTTGTTAGTCTTATCAGAAAGGTAATTTATTTCAAGTATTGAAAACAAAAAATAAAAGCTGAAAAATATTATTGCTAAGGAAATTTTGTCTATTTTAAAATAGTATATCAGAACAAAGATCAGGGAAACAGTCAGAATCATTCTCACAACCATGCTGAGCAGAACCGTATTAATAAATCCTTTGCCCGGTGAAGCGAATGCTTTTGTAATTACGTAACTTCCTGTTATAATGCTGATAAAGCTTATTGCCCAGCCGAGCAATAAAGGTATTATGTAATATTTCAGATCAAGGAAGAATATAAGAATGAAAGAAACTAAGAGTATTCCCAGACTGACAAGAACAATCTTAACTACAAATTTTTTAAAATCTAATTGTTTCAGAATTTATTGTATTTAGGATTATCTTTTTTTTCAGATTCAGACAACTTCTTTACATTTAGGTAAAAACTGTAGAAACCTGCTGCAAAGCCAATGAATGTCAGAATTAAAGTAAAAACTATGGTTGTCCCTGCTTTTTCATCTATCCACTTTCCAATCCAGAAAAAAATCAGTATTGTAACGGCTAATGTCAGTCCTAAACCGGAGTACTGAACTATTTTAGAATCTGTTTTGACCGGTTTAGTAATAAAGTTTTTCAAAGAACTTTTATTCTTTTCAGAATCCTTTTGAGTAGTACTCATAAAACCCTTGGCGAATACAAAAATAACGAAACTGCGTTTGAAAATCAATTCGGCTTTTGAAGTATGCCGGTAAATTTTTATTCTGATTTCTGTTGTCAGTTAGCAAAATTAATCGAATAAACTTCATCTAATTTACATTTTGTTTGTAATTTAAGATTAATAAATTCACAAAACTTAAAAATTCTTTAAATGAGAACAAAATGATTGAATACTTCAAAGAATTGAGTGAAGAGGAATTAATTGAGCTGGAAAAATTTGTTTACTCCCCTTACTTCACTACTCAAAAAAATATTGTCCGTTTATTTGAATATCTGAAGAAAATCTATCCGGATATTTCAAATGATGATTTCAGCAAGAAGAATATTTCCTTAAACATATACAGGGAAGCGAAAGTCAATGATATAAAAATCAGAAAACTTCTTTCAGAGTTCTCATTGTTTATGGAAAAGTTTTTCATTCAGCGTGAAGTGGAGGAGGATGAAATCAGGAACAGACTGCTGCTGCTGAGATCTTTAAGAAAAAGAGGATTCAAAAAAAGATACAAGACGAATTATAGAATGACCTTAAAGTCACTCGATAAGTTATTTTCTAAAGACGAGGAGTATTACATTAACAGGATCAATCTGATTGACGAGCTAATTAATTACAAATTCGGAGATATCAGGGAAGAATTTGACAAGGTCAAACAGGATAAATCAGACACTCTGGACTTTTACTTTTCTTTTGCAAAGCTTCATACATTTAACGAGATGTACCGCAGCGGTGAACTGAATAATAAAAACAATCACTATATCAAGAAATATTATCCGGAAATTCTGAATTTTGTCGAAGAAAACATTGAAGTAATTTATAAAAAGCATCCGAACCTGTATATTATATATTGTGTAATTAAGATGTTTGAAAATATGGATGACAGGTATCTTAAGCAGTTAATAAAATATCTTGATCTTAAAGGGAGAAGATTTAAAAAAAATAAACTGAGTTATTATTATCACTATATCAGTCAGTACTATATACAAAAAATAAATATGGGACAGATTCAATACAGACCAAAGGTTTTTGAAATTTACAGAATTATGAAACAGGAAAATTTATTTCTAAAAGACAACACTTTATCTCATCTTGAATATAATAATGTTTGCAACATTTCATTGGCACTGAAGAAATTTGACTGGAATGAAGAATTCATCGAGGAATACAGAAAGTATCTGGATCCGGTTTTTGCTAAAGATGCCTATAATCTGGCCAAAGCAAAACTTCATTTTTATAAAAAAGATTATGATAACATTTTCCAGTACCTTAATAATGTTGACTTTAAAGATCCTACATTTTATTCACATTCAAAATTTCTGCTTGGAAGAATTTACTTTGACATGAAAAACATAACAGGCGCAAAATATATTGTAGATAACCTGAAGCAATATATCAGGATAAGCAAATCATTGATTCCCGAAGAGCTATCTTCGATAAAAGTTTTCATTCATTTTTTAAATGAGCTGGTGAAAGTCTATGAATGTAATGTGTCTGAAAGGAAGTCAATGAAAGTTATCCTTAAAAAGGAACTTGACAACGAAAAAAGATTAGTCCCCAATAAAGACTGGTTTTATGAATCAATAGAAAAAATGTGATTATTACTTCGCCGGATTCAGAGGTCTTATCTCAATTTCACTAATCAATGCTCTTTCGGGTAATTGAGCTGAAAGAAGACAGCTCTGAGCTACATCATCAGCTGATAGTATTGTATCTCTTCTTGAATTTAAAGAAGCAGTCGGGTCATCAAAAAAATTTGTATCTACAGAACCGGGACAAACAGCAACAACTCTGATATTATTCTTTCTCACTTCGGCCATTAGAGAGCTCGACAAACCCATTACAGCATGCTTTGTAGCACAATATATAGATGCAGTAGCTATCCCGTTTTTTCCCGCAATGGATGAAACATTAATTATAGTCCCGCTCTTTCGTTCGAGCATTGACTTCAGAGCATACCGGCAGCAAAGATAAAGTCCTCTTACATTTACGGCAAACATTTCATCAAAATCTTTAGTTTTAGAATTGGTAAGATTTGCAAACTTCCCGAAACCTGCGTTATTAATTAAAACATCAACCTTCCCAAAATCAGAAACGACTTTTTCAAAAAGCTTTTTTACATCACTTTCCGCCGAGACGTCAGTTTTAATGAAATGGTAATTTTTATTTTTTAAAGGATGAACGTTTGTTCTTGATGCATTAATAACAGTATAATTATTCTTCAGGAAAAGCTTAGCGCAGGCAAGCCCGATTCCCTTTGAAGCTCCGGTGATGACGATGATTTTGTTCATGCAGTTTAGACACTGCTAAACTAAGTTTAGTAAAGGGAAAAGTAAATGATGAATGCCGGGTGGACGATGGTTGGAAATTAATGGATATGTTCAAAGTTGCAGGATATATCCACTTGAAATTTCCTATAAAATCTGAGGGCGGCATTGACCGGAGTGAGGGAATCCCTTTAATAAGCATATTAAAGCATACTCAAAACACTCCACCGGAAAGAAAACTTGAATATACTTTTATAAAATGCTATTATGGAAAACCCCAGCAATAAATTGTATACAAAGAAAGGAGAATTTATCATGCTGCGTAATTACCCAACAATTGAAATAAAGGAAGATCCGAATTATTATTCTGCGTTAAAAATTTTGAATTCTATCGTGAATCGGGAAATTCCACCAAATAATGTTCTGACAGATATTTACGGAAATCTTACCCCATTGATAATTTCTCATCTTGAGAAATATTTTGAAGATTTTCCGGTTGAATGTATTAAAGTCCGTCAGCATTATGAATGTACTTCCGTTATATCTGAAGCCAGACTTTTGCTTGAGCAGAATTTAAATTTTGCCCGGCTCCATTCTAAAATACTGAATAATCAGATTCCTGAAATAGATGAGATATCTCCGGTATATGGTGAATATTCAGGGACAGTTCAGAAGATTCTTGAGTTGTACAGGAAGAACAAACTCAAAAGAAGATGCGGCGTACCTGCTGCTGCTCATCCTTCAAGAGTAGGAGGTATGGTATATACGCTTAGATTCGACAGTGACGGATCGAGTAAATTTTGTACTGCTGCATTCCTTCATGACTGCATTGAAGATCTTATAAAATTTAAAGCACGTGCAAGTGATCATTACGGATTGAGAGGGCTTGAATCTTTTATTAATGTTTACATACCTGAGGAACTTCAACCAAATATAAAACTTCTTACCAACCATTATTCATTAATACTCAATTATCTTAAATATCTTCTTACTTTAACAGACACGCATGTAAATACAAAAAATCTTCTTAAGGAAATGGATAACCTCCGATTATGGGAATGGAGTCTTAGTGAAAATGTAAAAAAACTTTCTGATCTATTAACAAGAAGAATATCTGAGACGCCGGCACTTTCAGATCCCAAATGGGAAAGTTATAAGGAACTGTATATAAAGGAAATGGCGGATAACGCATTGACAATGTCTGATTTCAGGACATTTGAAATTAAAGCAATTGATCTTGCTGACAATTCGCACAGCAATGCTGCGTTGTCAATGTCTGAAAAGCTGAAGAACATACAAAAGCTTGGTATTTGGGCATCACAGGGTTACCGGCTTCAAACAGGCTGGAAGCCAACCAATAATTTCATTCAGGAGGTTTTTGAAGATGCACTTGTCTACTCGGAGAATATTGTGATAAAGGATTTTCTCGAGCCGGTTTCAAAACAGGATTTTTTTGCTTCGGCACTGTATAAGATTGAAGAGCTGAAGTCTATATTTTATATTGAATAGTTTGGGCTAATTGACAATTGATAATTGACAATTGATAATTGATAATTAAGATTTATCTAAATATCCGGACATATAAATTTCCGATGGTGAGGGACTATAAATATCCAGAAAAAAATATGAATCATCAAGCTGCGTTTCAGTCCATGTCAGGCCAAGATCAGATGAACGATAAATTGTTGATTTTGCAGTTGCAAAACAGATTCCGTTTATAAATTTAACTGCATCAATAGTATTTTGATTAGAAATTGCAATACTGCTCCATGTCAGCCCCCCGTCAGTAGTTAGAGCAATGCTTCTCTCGTTTTCACCAATTTTTGTAATTCCTGTATTCTCATCATTGAAGGAAATACTTTTGTTGCCAAATATAGAATAGGGGAAATCTAGAATAGAATATGTTACAAAACCATCATTTGATTTGAACAATTTTGTACCATTCCAATTGTGTCCTACTATGTAGACTTTGTTAGAATCAATTTGGTTAATTGCAGTTAGCCAATATTCTCTTACTAACGAGTCATTCTGCAAAAGTTCAAACCAGGACAGATCTTGGTCAGATGTTTTTAACAGAATTCCAGCAGAACCGGAAGTGTATCCGGTTCCGGAATTAGAATCCATTACTAAATCAAATAATTCGCCAAAGGATGCAAAACCTGCATCGGAAAAAGTGATTCCATTATCGGTTGTATGTTTAATTCGCCGTCCCCCTACAGAAATTCCCGAATTCGTTACACCGGTTCCAGTTATTTTACTATAATATCCATACGAGACATGAGACCAGTTTACTCCTTTGTTATCGGATCTTAAAATATGTGAGTTGCTTAATGCTGTTAAAGTCAAGCCGGCATCGAAGCTTGTGATGGAATAGATAGGTCCTGAACTAAGGTCTTCTGAGACATACTGAATTGACCAAGTAACACCGTTGTCAGAAGAATAAGTAACTGATGAGGCATGGTTTAAAGGGGGATTATTAACTATCTCGTCAGAACATGAAGTAAGGAAAAGTGGAAAAATTAGAAGTATTGAACAGTAAGGAAATATAGCTAAAATGAGGCTGACTTTCTGAAGATCGGTTTCGGATACATTTCTTTTTCCTTTCGTTAAGGTTTAAAAAGATGGTAAACAAAAATGTATCCTTTGTGTATTCCTTGTATTAGATTTAAATTAGTAAATTTTGTTTTTTGTACGCCCGAGTGGAATCGAACCACTAACCTACAGCTTAGAAGGCTGTTTGGGGGTCGATCCAATTGGCGTTTTTTACTTAAGAATTCGTACTTTTAAATAACCTCTGAGTCCCTGTGATTACTAA
>CAYNTN010000194.1:0-6968 GCA_964399995.1 uncultured Ignavibacteriaceae bacterium | reverse complement strand
TGACTTTTCCGGTAAATTTGCGGGAATAGCAGGGGACATAAAACAGATAAAGGATCAGCAGTATAAGGAGTTTATTGATTCGATACCTGAGATTGTTTCCGGGGCTATTAACAGATTCTTAGGAAAAATTTAAAATTACAAATTACAGATTACAAATAGTTTCAAGTCACGAGTTACGACCTCCCCCTAACCCCCTCCTTTGCAAGGAGGGGGAATTGGTAGAGTTAGTTAAGTAACAGTCATAAATTTAATTTACAAATTTAAATTAATTTTTTAAAAAGGAGTGGTAAATGAAAATTAAAAAGTATGCGTGGGTTTTTGGTATGCTTGTGGTTTTTCTCTTACTTTCAATTCCCTTTGATTTTTCCATTGCGGGGAGCATTGGAATAATTGCAATGGCGAATATTGGAGTCGTGGGAGTGGCGGAAAAAACAGGAAAGGATGAGGAAACGCTTGATACTGAAAACAACGCAGGTGAAGTGAAATTGTCAATGAAAGACTTTGCCAGGATAATTGGAGATACAGTGAACACGGCATTGAAGGAGTACACGGATAAAGTTGACAGGAAGTACATGAAGCTGCCGGAATCGGAACTTACTGAGACAGAGAAATACGGGAAGTCGCAGAGGCAGGTTGATAATATGAAGTTTCGAAAGTTTCTGAAGAATGTTGTATTCACGAAAGCGCTGAATACTGAAGGGACTGATGCCCAAGGCGGATTTCTTGTTCCGGATGAATATGAAATGGAAGTAATTAAACTTCTCAATGATTACGGTCTCTTCAGGCAGAAATGCAGGGTGAAGTCTATGGGCGGAAAGACATTCAAGCAGCCGAAGCTTTTAACCGGAGTAACGGCCACATTCACGAATGAAGCGGCGGCTGCAACGGAATCGAATCCGACATTTTCACAGATTGTCTGGACTGCAAAGAAACTTGATGTAGTAACGGGTCTGTCGCAAGAGCTTTATGATGACGAAGATGTGGATATCATTTCTGAACTGGCGGAAATCACAGCCTCGGCAATGTCACAGAAGGAAGACAATCAGGGATTTCTAGGAATCGGTTCGCCGATCACCGGAGCTTTCAGCGCGGGATCAATTAATTCAGTTGTGCTGGCAGGACAGAATCCGAATACGATGACATGGCTGAAACTGGTTTCAATGCTTACGGCAATAAGAAGCGTTGGTTTAAAGAAATTCGGCAACTCAACTCCGGAGTGGTTCATGCACAGAGCAATACTGAACATAATGCTGTCGCTTGTTGACGGGCAGGGAAGACCGATGTTGGATACAGACAGAGTATGGAAAACGAAAGAGGTGTTGGGATATAAATTCAATCTCAGCGAAGAGCTCAATGACGGTACGGCATCGCCATCCAGGCCGATACTTCTTTTCGGTAATCTTTGGTGGAGTGTGTTGAGAGAGAGAAAAGGAATGCTGATGAGAATGTCGGACTCTGCAGTTGTCGGTGGGAACAGTGCGTTTGAAAAGGATCTATTGTTTGTGAAGACATCGGAGAGGTTTGATATACAGCATATTATGGGGGATGCGTACGTGAAGATGGTGACGGGACCGTAATTTCGATTTACGATTTTAGATTTATGATTTACGATTTATAGTTACGAGTTACGAATTACGAACCTCACCCCCCGGCCCCCTCTCCTTTGCAAGGAGAGGGGGAGAAGTGAGTGTGTACTAACCATCTAAAGTTTTTACAAGAATTATCAGGCGGACGGATTTTGATCATTAAATTATAAATGGGGATTAATAAGCCAGTGAAATATAAATCCGTTTTCTGATTTAAGATTTTAGATTTATGATTTACGATTTGTTAAATAATATTTTTAAAGAAACAGTTACAACAATTCATTTAAATTTTAAAAAACTTAATCAAAAAAAATAAAATCATGGCTGAACAGAAAAAATATATTTGCATTGAGAGATTTTGGGAAGAAGGTGCTCAGTATGAGCCCGGGAAGTTGGTGACGGGATTATCTGATAAAAGAATTGAGCAGCTGAAGGGGACGTACATCGAGACTGAGTCGGCTGCTGAGAAAGTTCTGAAGGCGAAGAGGGATCTTGAGGCGAGGTTGGCGTCGATTGGTGCGTAAGAAACAGTTACAAGTTACAAGTTACAAGTTACAAGTTACAAGTTACGAGTTACGAGTTACGAATTACGAGTTACGAACCGCTGATTAAATTGATTTCAGATTAGTCACTAAATCAAATCAGTGAAATTAGATTAATCTTATAAATCAGCGGTTCAGATTTTTTTACAATTTAAATGGTGACATTAGTAGATTTAAAAGAAGTGCTGGGAATAGATCCGGGTGATATTTCGGAGGATCATTATTTGCAGAATCTGATAAGGCGTGCGAGTTTCAGGATCAGCAGCGCTTGCAACAGGCAGCTGGAGTATAGTGAGTTGATTGAATATTTTAGCTGTAATAATTCTAATAAGCTTTATCTGAAGAACTGGCCGGTGTGGGAGATATTGCAGCTGCAGGAGTTTAATTCCGGAACAATAGATTATGAAGACATAATAACAGGTGCCGGTGACACGATTGCAAATTCGGTTTATATTTACGAAGGAAGAACTGGAGGCCTGATACGATTGCTGAAGAACTATAAGTTTGGAATATACAATTCACACAAATCCGGATCTGATTACAATGTCAGGATCAAATACAGAGCCGGTTATAAGAATATAATAGGTTTGGGAAAGATTGAAGGAATTGCATCGACCAATTCTGTTGAAGGTTATGACACTTTATTTACAAAAGAAGTAAGAAACGGTGACAGGATAATTGTGAATAATTTTGAGTACTCTGTCTCGGAAGTAGTGGACGATTCGATAATGGTATTTTCTACAAACATTGAACAGAATTTTCAGGATGCACAATACACGATATGCAATGTACCCGGAGACTTGTGTGATGCTGTGTTGGTCTTATCTGCTTCTGCATATATCTTAAGGAAATATGAAAGTTATGGAATGGAACAAAAGAGTTTAAATTTTCTGGCTCTTACTGAGAAGCAGATTCAGGCAATGATTGATGACAGCAGATCATTGCAAGTTGTACGGATGAAGTTTAAGGATTTTGATTTGAGCTCTGTGATTGAAACTTATAGGAGAATAAATGCTTAGTTACAAGTTACAAGTGACAAGTTACGAGTTACAAATTAGTTTTTAGAAAATAGTTAGATAGATGGCGACTGACATAATAACGGGGATCATATCGCAGGTACCGGTACTTGTGCTGATAGCATACATTTGGAAAACACATACTGACAAGGTAACTAAACTGGATCAGCGGGTGGTTGAGATTGAGAAGAACTATTTGGACAGGTTCGAGGATTTGAAGAAGACACTGGAAGAGCGGCTGCATCCGATAGGGGAGAATATTGCGATGCTGGTGGAGAGGACGAAGAAGATATAACTATCAATGATTATTTAATTCTTATTTGTAGAGTCCTTAAGTTCTATTAAGATTATAAGATTAAATAAACACTAAAAAATCAGCAACCAGCATTGCCAAAATACTGGTTGCTTGACTTTTAAATCATAATGAGCGCTAACTTCATGGGATTAACTGCTGACCGTCACCTTTATAATCTCCCTGCCTGTTCCCACTTTCCGAGACACAATAACAACCTGTTCTCCAGTATTCTCAACGATGCCTATGAAATCTTTTTCCGGACTATCCTTACAGTGCTTTGAATGAAGTTTGTATTGTTGCTTCAGTAATTCCATTCTTGCATCAAGGCTGGATTTCAGTTTTGTGTATGTTGGATCTTCATCATAGTTTAACAGAGTTGGAGAAGTGGATTTCTCAACGGTTATTTTACCATAAGTTGCTTTGTTGTCTAAGAGTGTTATTTCATTTCTGAGTTTTTTATCTAGTGATTCTACTAAGAGTTTGAGAACTGTTAATGACACGAGTTCGCTTATTCCGGTGGAATTTTCAAATATATTTTTCTTTAGTTTTTCTGCCAGGGATTCGATATCTGATTTGGTTACTATATGGTTAAAGATTTGTGGAATACTTTCTTTCGTTATTGTAAACATAATATTATCCTCCTGTCATATTAATTTAATTTATAATTTTCTGTTAAAGTTGTTTCAACTACTCAAGTTGAATAATATTTTTTAATAATTATTAAAACTAGAGTTTTGTTTTCAATTGCGTTCCCAAACGGGAGTTTGGGAACGAGCAATAGTATTGTTAAAAATTCAATCCTGTTATCTTTGTGACATCACAGGTCTCCATAAATGTTTCTATTTCCTTAATCGTTTCCTGATCATTATCTCTGAACCTGAATTCGAGCGCATAGTAACTGCTTTTGTTCACGACGCTGGTTTTCTTGACGAAGTAACCGGTTATGATCACGTCTATCAGCCTCTTTCCTGATGACAGTATGAACTTTGTTGTTAATCCAAAATTATCCATTGATTCAGTTTTCAACAGCATTGCGGATATAATCTTTTTTTCATCTATGAATATGATTTCGATCCAGTCCTGATATTCATAGTTAAAGAATTCACCTTGAAGATGTCTGATAGCAAGTACTGTAAAATCAAGAGTATCAGAAACAGGATTTGCCTTAATCTTGAATTTTCCCATTTGGCAATCTCCCCTGTATGGTGTCGGTCTGCCGAGATTAATGATTCCGGACCTGCTGAGTGACACTGAGCCGCAGAAAACATTACCATTACCGTTTACAGCTATCTGACCGGAGGCAGTTTCCTCAGCATTCTTCTTATTCGAATCTGTACTTTGTTTTTCACAATTCTCTGCAGATGGTTTCGCAGATGTACCGGTCTCCGGATTTTTTTCTTTCTCAGAAACAGATCCCTGTATAGTCTCCGGTATTGTTTCATTCTCAGAATCTGTGTTGCGTAATGTCGTTTTATCTGTTTCATGACCATTTCCATTTATTTTTTTTAATACTGTTTTAATTTCTGAATCCTGATTCAGTTCAGAAGCTGCTGCGAAAACCTTATCATTGGTAAGTGTTCCATTTTGATTTGCTGTTTGAGTTAAGTCATTCATGATACATTTTCCTTTCGATTTTGATTTTATAAGATTCGTAAGATTATTTTTCAAAATTTATTATTTTTATATAAATTTAAATTTTCGTTTTTTATTTATGCGGAGCATTTTAATAAACAGCACTCCGCATTTTAATTTTTAAAATTTAATTCAAGTTGAAATGCTGAATAAGATAATTATAAGACTGCGTGATCATGTTCATTCCGCTTCTTACGCTGTGCTTCTTCAAAGCCTCAGTAGTGCACTGGCAGAAATCCCAGGCTGTCTTATTTTTATAAGTTTCTTTCCACTCCTTGCGGATAATCGAAACATGTGTATCTTTAATTTTATTTTTAAAATACATTTCACCTGTGAGGTGAGCAGCTTCGATATCAGATACAGATATTCTGTTCATTTTCTCATACTCTTCCTGAATTGAATTAAACTGAGTATTTATACCAGAAACTGCCTGTGATAAAAGTTTTTCAAAGTCACCATAAACATTCAATGTATGTTTTCTCATTAAAATGATGTCACCTCTGAACATGAGATTTGAACAGACCAGGACCTTTGAGCCGGACACAAAACCAACAGGAAGCGATTTATCGTAACTGTTTCTGAAACCGAACTCCTTTACCATTACTGAATCTATACTATCAGTTAAAATGCTCATAGATCCAAACATCTGCAGACCGTTCTTAGAGAGCTCATATTGTTCATTGCAGACACTCAAACCGTTTGAACTCAATTGCATTTTTACCGAGTCAATAAGATGTTTATTTGATACCGGTATATATGAATCAGTCTGAGCCGGAACCGGTACTGATAAGACTTCATTTAAATTTGCAAACATTGTTTTAACTCCTTTCTATTTTAGTTATTGTATTTATTTTTAGTTAAGCCCTGTAATACCATACAAATATAAGGTAATACAGGGCAAAAAAAATTAGAACGGCAGATCCCTGTTTTCTGTAATCATTTCTCTTCTTCTATTATCATCTGAAATATGATAATAGATTTCGTCGAGTGTAGTAACGTGAAATTCATCATCAGAAGTGAAATTTACAGCTACATGTTCGGGATAATTTGTGCTGTATAATTCACATTTACTTAATAAATGGGAATTTGAATTTAAGAATGTTGCAATTTCTTCTTTTGGGATTTCAAATCTTGCACTATACATGATCAATTAATTTATTTAAGTTTTTAAAATGTGAGTTAATTAAATTGAGCTGCGCTTGTGAAATGCAGCAATTTTTTTCGAAATATTCTTCAATATTCTTTACTGTGTAAAGGACTGATACACAATAATTACGAATATCGAATTTGTATTTCGGCTTTTTGGAACCAGGCAGCAGGATTGCAGTACTGATCAGACATTTAAGGGAGGTAAGCAGCTGATTGATTTTCTTTGAGTTTTTCATTTCCTTTCTTGGTTTTGATTAATAAAAGATTAATTAAATCAACTATACAAATATAAAGAAAGTAAACCGAAATATATATGTAATTATTTTTACCCTTTATTTTCATATACTCTGGCACGGAAATTACTCAAATAGTGATTGTTGTACTTTTTTATTAGATTTTACTTGTGAATTGTAATTTCTAACAAATCGTATGAGCGTTTGAGAGCACAATCTCAACGGTATTTTACAAGCGGACTCTTCAAGATTGAGGAACTCGGCGAGTAATTTTTTTGCCCGCATATTGCGTTCATTTTTCCGGATATAGTATTCAGTAATATGAAGATTGTTTTTTAGCATAAGTATAACATATAAAAAGTAAACCGAAATAACTATGCAATTAATTTTACATAGATATCTCATCTTTACACTTTAGGTTTCAAGATTTCGCCCGATATCGAGTAAGCGATATGAAGGCAGCCACCTGCGAAATACGGTAAGGGTAATTACCAATGTCAGGTCACCATGACAAT
>CAYNTN010000193.1:0-6936 GCA_964399995.1 uncultured Ignavibacteriaceae bacterium | reverse complement strand
TTTACAAACTTTAGAAACTTTACAAACTTTACAAACTTTACAAACTTTACAAACTTTAGAAACTTTACAAACTTTACAAACTTTACAAACTTTACAAACTCAAGTTAACTTCAGAATCAGATGCTGAAAATAGTGTGCAGAGTATAAATAACAGTAAATTAAAATAAATAACACACCTTAAAATCTTCATTTATTATTCTCCTGCAAAGATTTACCTTTTAGAAAAACTTCGTGAGAAAAAATAAAGAATCCAAGATACACTTCATTAGGCACGGGCAATCTGACATAGTAAACATGTGGCTCGACCGGTATGAAGAGATTTTTTCCGATTTCGATCCGAGTCCTTTTTCACACAGAATAGTTTCGGATGATTTCATATCCGAAGCAAGGAGGATCAGCATTGATAAAACCGGGCATATAAAAGAGTTCAATCTTTACTTACCTGAGAATCTGAGAAATGAACACGAGGAAGAAATAATAAAAAAAAGACTTCATGATTTTTTCGTGATGAGATTTCATAAATATGTAAAAGAGTTCAGTGATGTGAGGAAAAAAGGAATGATCTTTGCATTACTTGGCATTATGCTTTTAGCAATCATTACTTACCTTTTTTCATTAAAAACATATTCAGAAATAATGCAGTTTATTTTTATCGTTGCAGAACCCGCAGGATGGTTCCTTATATGGATGGGGATTGACAATATGTTCTTTACAAATAAACCAAAAAAACCAGATATGGAATTATTCAGAAGATTATCAAAAGCCGGGATACACTTTCATTCAACTCCTGAAAATCAGTAAGGGATGAAGACTTTATTCCATCACCAAAACAGCTGCTCCATTAATCATCCCTGCCCTTAATTTCTGTATAGACTCATTTGCCTGTTCGAGCTTGAATAGCTCGGTTTCTGTTCTAATCGGGATTTCTTTAATTAATTTCAAAAAATCCGAGGCATCTTTTCTTGTCAGATTTGCAACGGAACGGATGATTCTTTCTTCCCATAATATTTCATAAGGGAAAGACGGAATATCACTCATGTGAATTCCTCCGCAGACTACCATTCCTCCTTTGTCAACCTCTTTTAATGCTTTGGGAACAAGGCTACCGACCGGCGCAAAAATTATTGCTGCATCAAGTTTAACTGGCGGTGATTCTTCTGAATCACCTGCCCAAGCAGCTCCCAGTTTTTTTGCAAACTCCTGTGAACTAAAATCCCCTTTCCGTGTAAATGCATAAACTTTCTTCTTCTGATAAATGGCAATCTGAATGAGGATGTGAGCTGCAGCTCCGAAACCATAAATTCCTAAGTTAACAAAGTCATTATCAAGCATATTGTAAGACCTGTATCCAATAAGCCCGGCGCATAATAAAGGGGCACCTGAAGGATTTCCGTATTGCGGAGCAACAGGAAAACAAAACTTTTCATAAGCAGATGTGTACTCGGCAAAGCCGCCATCCAATGTATAACCGGTGAATTTTGCATTCTCACACAGATTCTCCTTTCTCCTGATACAATACTTGCATTTGCCGCAGGTATAACCAAGCCATGGAACACCGACAATGTCACCTGACTTCAAATCCGGGTTATTACTTTCATTTTTAACAACTGTACCGATTATTTCATGACCTAAAATAAGAGGAAGCTTCGGAGTTTTCAAATCGCCGTCATAAATATGCAGATCTGTTCTGCAGATTCCGCATGCAATTACTTTTATCAGGACTTTTCCTTCAGTACATTCAGGTAACGGAAGTGTTTTGTGAACAAGCGGCAGTCCCTGTTTCTCCAAAACCATAGCTTTCATTGTAAGAGGCAATTTCATTTTATTCTTTATTAATTTCTTGATAAAATATAACAATATTGTTCAATGACAATGTTCAATGTACAATGTACAATGTTCAATGTACAATGTACAATGTACAATGTTCAATGTACAATGTTCAATGTTCAATGTACAATGTTCAATGTACAATGTTCAATGTTCAATATAGTTACTTTTAGAAATATTGACAAATTTTAACCAATAAACAGGAAGACATAGATATAATAGTTGAAAATTGGAGTGCTTGTACATTATCCACTTATAAATTTCCGATGTATATATTGTCACAAAGGTTAGCAGAAATATGACAAAAGTCATTATATTTAATGACTTGGATCATATTTAATAATTAAGATTTTGCATAAATTTGAATCAAATTAATTATAAAACAATGGAAACAAATACAATATCAGACAAAAGGGCTGATCTCGCGGGACCGGGAATCGGGTCCTATGAAGAAATAGAAAGAATATTACCTACAGATTATCAATCTTTGATTGATAAAAAAGATACACAAAAAGCCATTTATGAAGTAAAACAGTTCATAAGTTCAGGGCTTTGTAAAGAGCTTAATTTAATGATGGTTGAAGTACCATTAATTGTAGATAAAGAAAGCGGCGTCAATGATATGCTTGACAGGGATGGCTCACGGACACCTATATCATTTCATATCAGTAACGACAGAGAAAAAAATCCTGTAGATGCACAGGTTGTACAAGCTGCTACAAAATGGAAAAGAGTAGCGCTGAAACAATTCGGACTGAAGCCTGAAGAAGGAATTTGCACCGACATGCGGGCAGTGAGAAAGGACTATTTCCTTGATCATGATCACAGCGCATATGTTGACCAATGGGACTGGGAAAAAGTTATAACCGATGAGGACAGAAATCTTGATTATTTAAAGGATACTGTAAGAAAAATCTGGAAAGTAATAAAAGAAGGTGAAGTATACGCACAGTATCTGTTCCCGTCACTGAAGAGCTCGAAATATCCGAATCTGCCGGACGAATTGGTATTTATGCATGCTGAGGAATTACTTGAAAAATATCCTGATCTGCCGAGGAAACAAAGGGAAACTGCAATACTTCAGGAGTATCCCGCTATCTTTATAATAGGAATCGGCTGGACTCTTGATGACGGATTTCCGCATGAAATGAGAGCAGCTGATTATGATGACTGGGTTACGCAAACAGTATCAAATAAGGGAAACATTACACACGGACTAAATGGTGACATTCTTGTCTGGAATAATGTGACAAAAAGAAGACACGAATTATCATCAATGGGAATTAGAGTAAATGCTGAAACACTCAGGATGCAACTCGAAATGACGAAACAGCTTGATCTGTTATCAACCCCTTATCACAGCGGAATAATCAACAATGAACTTCCGCTGAGCATTGGAGGCGGTATAGGACAATCAAGAACTTTGATGTATCTACTAAGAAAAGCTCATCTTGGTGAAGTAAGTGTTACAGTTTGGCCAAAGAGACTTAAAGATATCTGCGCTTCAAAAAATATTTTCGTTCTGGAATAAATTTACAGAGCGAAAACCCTTCATGGGCTGTTTAAAGGGATTAAGAATCAAACCTCATTCTTATAACAGCCCATTAATATATGAATCCCGGAGGGATGGAATATCAATAGAATCAAAATTATTCGAATCAAAACCCCGGAGGGGTGAAATTGTCTTAGCTATTAATTTATCCCAAATTGTTCATTAGAAATCTTGAAAATGCTGCAAACCGAAAGTAAGCAAAGGATTTCGCAACGTGCGTAAAGAATTTTTTCTTACATTCTATTTTATTAGCAATTGCTTTGTGTCTTTGTGACTTCGTGGTAAATTAAATGTTCTAATGAAAAATCTGGGTTTATTTAATGCCATCCCTAAGGGATTAAATGTTGTAACTTCCTTTTTCTACTAATATTCCATCCCTACGGAATTCACTCAAGAATTATTTGAAGTGAGTGCAAATTACTTTAACATACTAATTAGAGAGTATTCTAATCCAGGATAAAAGAATCGGAATTACTCATTCAAAGCCTCAATGGGGTGAAATCGTAATAGCGATTAATTTAAATCCGCTTTTTTACGCTCAATACGTGTCATCCGCGTTCATTTTTTGGCGTAGACACAGAGCAATCAGGTTTTGCAAAGAAAATCCACTTGAAATCCCATCTTAAAATGATTATATTAGCACTCTGAGTTAAGGACTGCTAAAAATATCTAAAATACCTAATCTATTTATAAATAAACAACTTAAAAACCAAAAACTATGAAAATTAAACCCTTAAGCGATAGAATTATCGTTAAACCGGCGGAAGCTGAAGAGAAAACAGCATCAGGAATTATTATTCCTGACACTGCCAAAGAAAAGCCAATGAAAGGCGAAGTCGTAGCAATCGGTCCGGGAAAGACCTCGGATGACGGTAAAGTAGTAAAAATGGAACTCAAAGTCGGTGATAAGATTCTTTATGGAAAGTATTCCGGTACTGAGATCACATACGATGGAACAGAATACCTTATTATGAGAGAATCAGATGTTTATGCTGTGATCTAATTTTGCGAATATTTTAGAGAAACAGAGTTTCGCTTGTATTTAAAGAACTACAACAATTTTAAATTAAACTAAAAAAAAAACAAACATGGCATCAAAAATAATAACATTCGACACTGAAGCAAGAGCAGCTTTGAAAAGAGGTGTTGATACGCTTGCTAATGCAGTGAAGGTTACATTGGGTCCAAAAGGACGCAATGTTGTAATAGACAAGAAGTTCGGCGCTCCGACAATTACAAAAGACGGCGTAACGGTTGCTAAAGAAATAGAAATCGATGATCCGGTAGAAAATATGGGTGCCCAGATGGTGAAGGAAGTTGCTTCGAAAACATCAGACGTTGCAGGTGACGGTACTACTACCGCAACTGTTCTCGCACAGGCTATCTACAGAGAAGGTCTGAAACACGTCACATCAGGTGCTAACCCGATGGACTTAAAAAGAGGTATTGATAAAGCTGTAACTGAACTGGTAAAAGGATTAAAAGATATTTCCTCACCTATTAAAGAGAATAAAGAGATTGCACAGGTTGGCTCTATCTCCGCTAACAATGACAAATATATCGGTGACCTTATTGCGCAGGCAATGGATAAAGTCGGTAAAGACGGCGTTATTACAGTGGAAGAAGCTAAAGGCACCGAGACTACTGTTGATGTAGTGGAAGGTATGCAATTCGACAGAGGTTACTTATCACCATACTTCGTTACCAATGCAGAATCAATGGAAGCCGAATTAGAGGACCCGTATATTTTAATTTATGATAAGAAGATCTCAACAATGAAAGACCTGCTTCCTATTCTTGAGAAATCAGCACAGTCAGGAAGAGCGATGCTTATCATTGCTGAAGATGTAGAAGGTGAAGCTCTCGCAACATTAGTTGTAAATAAATTAAGAGGCACACTAAAGATCTGCGCAGTGAAAGCTCCGGGATTCGGCGACCGAAGAAAAGCAATGCTTGAAGATATAGCGATACTAACTAAAGGTACAGTGATCTCCGAAGAGCAGGGTTATAAATTAGAGAACGCAACGCTGGCATATTTAGGAACGGCAAAGAGAGTAGTCATTGACAAAGACAACACAACAATCGTCGAAGGCGCAGGAGCTCCTGAAGACATAAAGAAAAGAGTGAATGAAATTAAAGGACAGATGGATAAGACAACCTCAGACTATGATAAAGAAAAATTACAGGAAAGACTGGCTAAGTTATCGGGCGGTGTTGCAGTGTTGAAGATCGGCGCATCAACTGAAGTAGAGATGAAAGAGAAGAAAGCAAGAGTTGAAGATGCATTGCACGCAACAAGAGCAGCAGTTGAAGAAGGAATCGTTGCAGGCGGCGGAGTCGCTCTGTTAAGAGTTGCTTCAAAGCTTGACGGACTGAAAGATGACAATCACGATATAATGACCGGTGTAGGAATAATCAAGAAAGCAATTGAAGAGCCGATAAGACAGATAGTTGGAAATGCAGGACTCGAAGGTTCGGTCGTAGTTAACAAAGTAAAAGAAGGAAAAGGAAACTATGGATTCAACGCAGCGACTGAAGTATATGAAGACCTTGTGAAAGCCGGTGTCATAGATCCTACCAAAGTAACAAGAATCGCGCTTGAGAATGCAGCGTCTGTTGCAGGATTGCTTCTGATGACTGAAGCTACAATTGTTGAAAGACCTGAAAAAGAGAAGATGCCTATGATGCCTCCGGGCGGCGGTATGGGTGATATGGGCGGAATGTATTAATGCTCTTCCAGACGTGAGACGCTAGACGCGAGACGGTAAACGTCAGAGGTCAAATGTCAGACGTCAGATGATTCATAGTTTAATTGTACATTGAACATTGTACATTGAATATTGAATAGCGGGGATCCAATCAGCAATCGTAAATCAAATATCTAAAACCAAAATAAAACCTGTCGTGTGAATGTGTGCGGCAGGTTTTTTGTTTATGCTTTGTAGGAAAATTTAACTATTAGTATTTTGATTTAACATACATAAATAATTAAGAATACTCTGACAATAAAAAGAACCGATCTAAAAGAAATAATAAAATTTAAGCCCTCGTCAGAGTCTCCGGCGCTCTTCCGGGACTCTGACGGAGAACTATACTTGTTGTAATTATTAGCAGCTTCGATTATATTTTAGAATAAATAATTAAAAGAGAAGGTTTCGATGGCTACAAGAGTTAGAGATTTTATACCTGAAATTATTTATTTTATTACATATACAATTTATAAATGGATTAATGTTTTTACCGAGGAAAAATATTTTGATCTGATTTACAAATGGTTTGATTATATGAAAGAGCATTACGATAATAAAATTCATGGATATGTAATAATGCCGAATCATCTGCACGTCTTGTTTTACATTTCGGAATATTCAACAGACATCTCCAAATTAATCCAAAACGCTAAAAGGTTTCACGCATATGACATAGTTCAATTTCTTAAATTAAGTAATAAAAAAGAAATACTGGAGATATTTTCCAAAGCTGCGAAAAAAGAATAAGGCGCTAAGCACAAAGTATTTAAAGACAGATTTGATTCAAAGGAAATGGTGAATTCAGCT
>CAYNTN010000192.1:0-7131 GCA_964399995.1 uncultured Ignavibacteriaceae bacterium | reverse complement strand
TCTTTTAAATAACATTTTCAAAAAACTTTTTTTGCAACATACGAGTCACAAAGACACAAAGCAATTGCTAATAAAATAGAATGTAAGAAAAAATTCTTTGCACACGTTGTGAAATCTTTGCGTACTTTGCGCTTGCAGCATTTCAAGATTTCTAATGAACAATTTGGGTTTAAAATACCGATAATTGGAACAAATGACACCAATAAATTTAAAGCTAACGAATCTTTTGAATTCATTGACTGGCAATGAATTGAAAGAATTTAAGAAATTCATTTCTTCCGGTTTATACACCACCGGCAGAAATTACCTTCCCCTTCTGAATCATCTGATAAAATTCAAATCATCAGGCTTTGACAATGTTCAGGCACGCGATATTTATAAAAAATTATATCCCGGCAAAAAATTCAGCAACCAGACCTTGAAGAACAGGTTTTCGGAACTATATAAACTTGGCGAGGAATTCCTGGTCTACATATGTTTAAAAGAAGATAAGGTTGAAAAAGATAAAATTTTACTTAAAATGCTAATCGAAAAAAAACTGTACCATACTTTTGAAAACAGATACAAAAAGATTATGCATGCTCTGAATTCGGAATTGTATGACAATAACAAATATCGAACCCATCTTATAATGCAGGAACTTAATATTACTTTTTTGGAGGACAGAAAAAAAGTCGTCCCCTTGTTTAACAAATATCATGAAGTTTCACAATTGAGATTATGCAATTACCTCATTACTCTTTTTGAAATGGGTTTTGAGTTTGGAGTTCAGGAATATGATAGCAGAAAATATGAATACAATTTTGTAGTGGATTTTTTGCGAAAGCTGGATATCACCGATCTGATGAATACATTCAGCAAATCGAATGTTTTTGTTTTCAAAGTTACAGCTATGAATTATTATTTGTACAAGGCATATGAAATAACAGACAGGGAGGATTATTATTTCCGTGCTCACAAAATGTTCACCGAGCTTTCTCCGTTAATGAAAGAGGAGTACAAAATCAATATATTCAATCAGTTAATTCAATACAGTATAAAGAAGCAAAATGAAGGAATCAAAAAGTTTCAGTTAGAACTTTTTAATTTGTACAATGAAAAATTAAATCAGGGATTGTATGCCGATCTTCAGAAAAAAATTTATCTGTTCAACAATTTCAGAGACTATGTTTATATCGGGATTGCTGTAAAGAATTATAAATGGGTTGAGGATTTTCTAAGTAAATATTCCAGAGAACTGCCGGAAGAATTCAGGGAAGATGAAATTAAACTTACAAATGCTAAACTTAACATCGCGTATGGAAATTTTGAGAAATCATTGTTGAATTTAAATGATATGAAACTTGTCACGTACCTGCAGTATATAGATTCCTCGGTATTAAAACTATGCTGCTATTTTGAACTGGGGTTATATGAAGAAGCATTTCTGGAACTGGATAAATTAAGACACTATATTCGTAACCATAATGAGATACCGAAAATCCATAAAGTATATACTGCAAATTTTATCAGGATTTACAATAAACTGCTGAGAATGATTACGGATTCAGTTAAAAAAGAAATTGATTTTCTTGATGATGAAATAAATAAAAACAGGTTTGTTTTAAAAAGAGATTGGCTGGTTGAAAAAATATCCGAGTTAAAAAATTAATATGAATTTAAATGAATTGTTAGCAGTAATGAGGAGGTAAAATAATTCTCAGTTGTTCATCCCTCATACCCGTTGCTCATTGAAAAAGGTCATTTCTCAAAGAGATGTTTTCAGCATCTCTTTGAGTAATAGCAAATGACCCCACCCAAAAACAATCTTTACGGGGTAACTTTTGTTACAAAATCTCTTGCATTGTTATAGACAATTGTTATGTCCGAAAGATCTACAAAATTATTGCCGTCAACATCTGTAGGTACATAGCCTGTTGTGAAATTTGATGATGCATTATAAGTCTCAAGTAAGTCGGTCAAATTGACTGAGCCTTCCTGATTTACATCACCGCTGTAATTGCAATATCTTCCGGATTTCAGAACCATATTGTTGCCGAAAGCCTGTGATGCCGATGTAGTAAAATTATAACTAATGCTGCCGCCCGAGCTGAGAGCAACGGGAGCTGCACTCCATGTCTCAATAGTATTTCTTTGAGTTATCTCCAGATAATATGAACCTGAAGGTGCAGTATTAAAAGTAAATGTTCCGCTGCCTGCATTATTTAAGTAAGCAGATGCAACTTCAACTTCAGCATAAGGAGATATTGAACTTCTTAAATGACATTTAACCGTATCCTGAACCTGAACCATTCCGTTCCAGAATCCTTCGATACCTATTGTTAGATTTGCGGTAATAGCATTTGAATTATCATATAATCGGAATATCGCTCCGTATACATTTCTGTCACAGGAAGCAAATACAGTATCTCTGTTTTGCATTGAAACACCTGTAATGGTTGAACTTCCGGGATTTCTTTCCTTCCATGTAATGCCTCCGTCTGTGGTTTTAGCTGTGTATCCCGCTGTACCTACAATAGTTCCGTTATTTAAGTCCCACCAGTCCATGTTAAAAATACTTGCCAGTGAGGAAGGAATAGATACTGAATTCCATGTTGTTCCGCCGTCTGTGGATTTGTTAACCGTCTGTCCACCTCCAAGATACAGAGTGTTATTTGGAAATGCCTGTACTATATTCCAGCTGACCGTTGGAGTCACTGCTATTTGATTCCAATTGGCACCTCCATTTGTGGTTTTCACAACAAATGAACCGCCGGTAACATATCCTGTATTTGCATCTGCCATATCAACAGGTCCGAAAGCCGATAAATGGAGAGGATTTGTCACCTGATCAGTCCATGATACTCCTCCGTTAGTAGTCTTAGAAATTACCGATCCGATGTCAAACGGAAGCCCGCCTACAATCCATCCGGTATTCACATCAACAAAATCGAGAGCATTAATCTGGTAATTAGGTTGTGTAATTGATAAAGAAGTCCATGTTGATCCGCCGTTTGTAGTTTTGTAACAATAACCTGTCCCGGCGAATGCATCACCTCCGCAGGCATATCCGGTATTGGAATTAAGCATTTGAATATCATAAATTGCATTTGGAGCCCCTGTCGGCTGTTCAGTCCAGTTGGTTCCGTTGTTTGATGAATACAAAATCAGACCTCCTGTATATGAGCCTGTCCATACATTTTGAGTTCCCGGCTGTGCGAATATACTTGAGAAAGCATACTGATTGTTCCCTACCGAATAGTTTTTATTTCTCCATGAGGAGCCTCCGTCATTGCTCACATTCACTTTTCCGTTTGCTCCAACTACAATGACATCATTACTGTTAATATTAAAAGAGTATACTAAAGACAGATACGGCTGATATGGATTAGAAGGGTCATGGAATGTAACCGAATCCCAGGTTACTCCTAAGTTTGAAGTATAATAATAAGCAGTATAAGATCCCAAAGCATAAACAGTAGATCCAATAACCTGAAGCTGATACAATCCCTGTTGCATATTAGGAAAAATTGCTTGTGTCCAGTTAGATCCTCCGTTTGTTGTATATGCGAAGTAATTTGAATTCGCTGCAACATACCCTGTGTTTGCATTCTGGAATTTTATATCCTGAACGGTATAAATATTAGATCCGGGCAAGGTATCAATTTTCCATGTAGCACCTGCATTGGTAGTTCTCACAATTCTTCTTGAATGTGCTGATCCATCAGAAGCAGTTCCAAGAAAAATATTATTTGCATCTTTTGCATAAACACATGTATAATTCAATGAGATCGTTGGAAGATTTGGTATCAGAGTCCAGTTCAACCCTGCGTCCGTAGTTTTAAAAGCCTTTACGGTATTGGTTCCGCAGAGATAACCGGTGGTTGAATTGATAAAATAAATGCTGTTCACGACGGCTAATCCTGAGGGAATTCCAAGTCCTATTGTTGAAAATGTCAGACCTCCGTCAGTTGTTCTTCTGATCTTTCCTCCGTCACCGCTGACTGATGCCCCTACAACTATTCCTGTATTTGCATCGAAGAACCATGCTGAATTCAAAGTGTTTGTTCCTCCTGATCCGAAAAAACCTTCCGTAACCCCTGCCTGTGAATTTATTAACCAGGTGTCTCCCCCGTCTGTGGACCTCATAAATGTTCCTGCGACACCTACTGCATAATAATGAGTTGCGTCTATGATTTTTGCCCACCTAAGAGTCTGCCCCTGAGGCTGACTGTTTAACCAGTACCACCCGCTCGTATTTTGCTGTGAATACGAATTTTGAAAAAGAAAGCACAACAAAAAAATAAGGGTGGAGATTTTTATATTTAGTTTCAATTAGTATTAATTATTCACTATTCAATTATTCATTGATAATTGTCCATTATTAAAAGGTCATTTCTCAAAGAGATGTTTCAGCATCTCTTTGAGTAAAAACAAATGACCCCACCCAAAAACAATCTTATGGAGTTATTTTGGTTATAAAATCTGCAGCATTGTTGAACGTGATAAGAATATCGGTAAGATCAACAAAGTTATTGCCGTTAACATCATCTACGACATATCCCGAGGTAAAATTAGAAGCCGAATTATAAACCTGAAGAAGATCAGTCAGATTTACACTGCCTTCCTGATTAACATCACCTTCATAAAAGCAGTATCTGCCTTCTGACAATAAAGTATTATTTCCAAAAGCTTGTGACGCGGCTGTAGTAAAATTATAATTAAAAGATCCTCCCTGAACTATTGCCTGAGGTGCAGCACTCCAGGTTTCAAGTGCATTCCTGTGTGTGATCTCAAGATAATATGAACCTGATGGCGCAGTTGGAAATGTAAATGTCCCGTTACCTGAATTATTTAATAAGGCTGAAGACACTGCGATTTCGTTGTAAGGAGAAACAGAATTTCTCAGATGGCATTTTACGGTATCCGGAACCTGTGTTGTCCCGTTCCAGAATCCTTCGATACCTATTGTTAGATTTGCGGTAATGGCATTTGAATTATCATATAATCGGAAAATTGCTCCGAATACATTTCTGTCACAGGAAGCAAATACAGTATCTCTGTTTTGCATAGAAACTCCTGTGATGGTTGAACTTCCGGGATTTCTTTCCTTCCATGTAATGCCTCCGTCTGTGGTTTTAGCTGTGTATCCTGCTGTACCTGTTACTGTTCCGTTATTCAGGTCCCACCAATCCATGTTGAAAATAGTTGCTAAAGCCGAAGGAATATTGACCGAACTCCATGTAACACCACCGTCTGTAGATTTATTAACAGTTTGTGCACCTCCAAGATACAAAGTGTTATTTGGGAATGTCTGTACTTTGTTCCAGCTTACTGTCGGAGATACAGTAATCTGATCCCAGTTCGTTCCGCCGTTTGTAGTTTTCACAACAAACGAACCACTGGTAATATATCCTGTGTTTGAATTTGCCATATCAACATGTCCAAGAGCTGATAAGAACATAGGATTTGTAACCTGATCTGTCCAGGTGACACCTCCGTTTGTAGTCTTCGAAATTACAGATCCGCTGTTAAACGGAAGACCTCCGACGATCCATCCGGTATTTACATCCACAAAATCAAGAGCATTTATCTGATAGCCGGGCTGAGTAATTGATAATGAAGTCCATGTTGTCCCGCCGTTTACAGTTTTATAACAATACCCGGTCCCCGCAAATGCATTTCCCCCGCAGGCATATCCGGTATTGGAATTCAGCATTTGAATATCATAAATTGCATTTGGTGCCCCTGTCGGCTGCTCAACCCAGTTGGTTCCGTTGTTTGATGAATATAAAATCAAACCTCCGCCGTTTGATCCTGTCCAGACATTCTGGGTTCCGGGTTGTGCATAAATTGAAGAAAACGGATACTGATTATTTCCCACTGAATAATTTTTATTTCTCCAGGATGATCCGCCGTCATTACTGACATTTACTTTACCGTTTGCACCTACTACGATTGCATCATTTCCGTTTATATTAAAAGCATATACCAGAAATGGATACGGCTGGTAAGGATTAGAAGGATCGTTGAATACAACCGAATCCCAGGTAACACCTAAGTTTGAAGTGTAATAGTAAGAATTATATGAACCTATTGTATATACAGCAGATCCGACAACCTGAAGCTGATACAATGCTTGTTGTGTATTAGGGAAAATTGCCTGCGTCCAGTTAGAACCGCCATTTGTAGTATATGCAAAATAATTTGTACTCGCTGAAAGAAATCCGGTTGTTGCATTCTGGAATTTTATATCGGTAACGCTGTAAATAGTAGCACCGGGTAAAGTATCAATTTTCCAGGTAGCACCTGCGTTTGTGGTTCTTACAATTCTTCTTGAGTTTGCAGATCCGTCAGTATTAGTTCCAAGGAAAATATTATTTGCATCTTTTGCATATACACAACCATATGTTAAAGAAATGGTTGGGAGGTTTGGAAGCAATGTCCAGCTTAATCCTGCGTCTGTAGTTTTAAAAGCTTTTACAGTATTGTTTCCGCAAAGATAACCCGTGGTGGAATTAATAAAATAAATGCTGTTGACAGTTGCCAGACCTGAAGGAATCCCGAGGCCGATAGTTGAGAATGTTTCTCCGCCGTCAGTAGTCCTTTTGATTTTTCCGCCGTCACCGCTTACAGACTGACCTACTACAATTCCTGTATTTGCATCAAAGAACCATGCTGAATTAAGATTATTTGTTCCTCCGGAACCAAAAAGCCCTTCGGTGATTCCTGCCTGTGAGTTAATTAACCATGTGTCTCCTCCGTCAGAGGATTTCATGAATGTCCCTGCATCACCTACTGCGTAATAGTGAGTAGCATCAATTATCTTTGCCCACTTCAGAGTCTGGCCCTGAGGCTGGCTGTTTATCCAGTACCATCCGCTGGTATTTTGCTGTGAATAAGAACTTTGAAAAAGAAAACACATCAAAAAAATCAGGGTGGAGATTTTAATATTAAGTTTCATTTTATTCTTATTTATTTTTTAAATAATATTGTGAGTTGTTAAATCTAAATTTCAAAATCGTGTTTAAAGTTAGGTATACAAGCCGGAAAAATTCCTTCTCCCGGCTGTATTATTTTAATTGATTTCATTCACTCTAAACACTCCATACACTCCATACACTCCATACACTCCATACACTCCATACACTC
>CAYNTN010000191.1:0-7155 GCA_964399995.1 uncultured Ignavibacteriaceae bacterium | reverse complement strand
CAAGAATAAAGTTTGGCGGTGCATACGGTCAGGGAGGAAGAGCTGCTGCTCCGATCTGGGGTAAATTCATGCAGGAACTATACTCAGACGAAGAGTTTGATTTTCCAGTAGCATATTTCTTAATGCCCGATGGAGTAGAGGAAGCAAATGTCTGCACCGTTACAGGATTAAAAAGCAATGGTTCATGTCCGTCAACTTCTGATCTCATCATAAAAAAATTTAACGAAAAAAAGTGTAACATTTCCCATTATTCAGCCCCGTCAGAAACCTCAGTTGAAACAAATGAACCTCCCGCAGGAAGTATTGGCTATTAGCAATGAGCAATGAACAATGAACAATGAACAATGAGTAATGAACAATGAATAATGATTGGTGTAATACTATAGAGAAATTAAAAGTATAAATTAATGATTTCAAAAATTAATAATCTAATAAATTAAGAAAGGAATATTTGAATTTTGTTACAAAGAACCTTGTGTATAATCAAACCTGATGCAGTAAAGAAAAATGTACAGGGAAGCATAATACAGAAAATCACGGATTCGGGATTCAAAATACTCGGAATGAAGATGACAAGGCTAAGCGAAACTATGGGAAAAAAGTTTTATGAAATTCATAAGGAAAGGCCATTTTACGGAGAGTTAGTTTCATTCATGATTTCCGGACCTGTAATTGTAATAGCTCTGGAAAAGGAAAATGCTGTTGCAGATTACAGGAAGCTGATAGGCGCGACAGATCCTGCGGAAGCTGAAGAAGGAACTATAAGGAAATTATTTGCCGCTTCAAAATCAGAGAATGCAGTACATGGATCTGACTCTGAAGAGAACGGGAGGATTGAAGTTGCATTCTTTTTTGCAGAGAGTGAACTGACGTGAAACGTGAAACGTCAAACGAGAAACGTGAAATGTCAAACGAGAGACGGTGAGACGTCAAACGTCAAACGTCAAACGTGAAATGTTCAAACGTCAAACGTGAAATGTCAAACGTCAAACGTGAAATGTCAAACGTCAAACGTGAAATGTCAAACGTGAAACGTCAAACACACACAAGACACAAGTCGTAATTAACAATTAACCAATTAACTAATTAACCAATTAACCAATTAATCAATTAACCAATTTAACTTAATGGAAAGAAAAATCAGATTTACTACTTATTTTCTCTTACTTTTTTTAATGTCTTCAGTATTTTTTGCTTTTAGCAATATTAATTATGACAACAAGAATAGTAAAGCCCCGAATACTTATTTCAAATTAGCACCGCATCTTACCGTGAGTGATTATTCTCATGATATTATAATCTTCAAATTAAAAGACAGAAATAGAAATTATGCACGTTTGAATGAAATTGATAATAGTGAAATTAACAAAGCATTAGAAAACTTAGGTGTATTTGGTGTAAAGAAAATGTTTGCTGATGCTGTGAAACCACAAACTGATTTTTCTGCTGACGGAGAAAGAATGGCTGATCTTTCTTTAATATATATATTAAAATTTAATTCTCCGAAAAATATTGAAGACGCTGTTAATGAAATGTATGCAACCGGAGAGGTAGAGTATGCTCAACCTAAATATATAAACAAAGTTATGTTTACACCTAACGATCCTTCGTTAGGTTCTCAGTATTTTATTGATAAAGTACAATGTCCTGCAGGCTGGGATATACAACAGGGTGATACTAATATAGTAATTGGAATTACAGATACAGGAACTGACTGGGATCATCCGGATTTAGCGGGCAATATAAAGTATAATTATGCTGATCCGATTAACGGTGTTGATGATGACTCTGATGGATACATTGATAATTACAGAGGGTGGGATGTTGCAAGTAATGATAATGATCCCATGGTTGACGGGAATTCACATGGTTCTCATGTATCTGGATGTGCAAGTGCTATCACAAACAACGGCGTTGGAGTTTCAAGTCCCGGATTCAAATGTAAATTTCTTCCTGTTAAAATATCAGTTGGTTCAACTTTTATAAATGAATATCAAGGAATAAAATATGCAGCTGATCACGGATGTCATATCATAAATTGTTCATGGGGCGGCGGTGGCGGCGGTCCTTTTGAACAGGATGTGATTAATTATGCTACTATCAACAAAAACAGTTTAGTAGTTTGTGCAGCAGGAAATAACAATTTGAGTACTCCGCATTTCCCTTCTGCTTTAAGATATGTATTATCAGTTGCATCTACTACTTCATCAGATACAAAATCATCTTTCTCAAACTATGGCTCAACAATAGATGTATCTGCCCCCGGTTCAAACATATACAGTACTATATTTAATAATTCTTATGCTTCTTTAGACGGTACCTCTATGGCATCACCTATCACAGCAGGTGTCTGCGCTATAGTGAAGTCACAATTTCCCGGATACAATGCATTACAGGTAGGTGAAAAAGTTCGTGTTACCAGCGACAGCATTAATGCTCAAAATCCATCTTATGTCGGAAAACTTGGTAAGGGAAGAATTAACATGCTCAGAGCCTTAACCGTTAATTCTCCTTCGGTCAGACTTACTTCTTTCAATATCATTGACGGAAATAATAACATTCCTCAGCCGAATGACACTTTAACAATCTACTCTGATTTCAAAAATTATCTTGATCCAACTACAAATAATGTTACTGCTAGCATTAGTACAACTTCATCTGCAGTTACAATATTATCCGGAACAAATGTATTAGGCGTTATCCCAACTTTAGGAGTTGTTACATTCCCTTTTATAGTAAAAGTCAACGGAAATGCACCGCCTAACACAGTTGCTGAATTTAAAATAACCTATTCAGATGTGTCCTATAATGATTTTGAATATTTTTCAGTAGTATTAAATCCTCTTTATGCAAACAGTAATATTAATAATATCACTACTACTATAAACGGAAAAGGAAATTTGGGGTACAATGATTATCCAACCAATGTACAGGGAGACGGATTCAAATACAAAAACGGATTAAGCCTGACTTTTGAGGGAGGATTAATATGTGCTACTTCGAATACAAAAGTTTCAGATTGTGTGAGAAGTGAGAATCAGAATGTTCAAAGCGCAGATTTTACAAACGTGATTCCGTTTTTTGTACAGACCGGAACATTTTCTGCACAGGAAGGATATGCAAAATACAATGATAACGGAGCAGGTGCAAACAAGATCGGAATCGAAATTGATTTCAGAAGCTACGAATTCACTACAGCAGCTGACTCAGATTACATTATGATGAAGTATAAGATTAAAAATACTTCCGGAAGTGATATTAATAATTTTTACACAGGCTTGTTTAATGACTGGGATATTGGAGCAGGCGGCGGATCAAACAGAGCGGACTGGGATGCTGTAAATCAAATGGGATATGTTTGGAGAACAGATAATAACCCGGGAACTTACCTGGGAGTAGCGCTCCTTTCAGCTACCAATCCTAATTACTGGGCGATAGATAATGACAATACAGTCTCTGGAAATCCATGGGGAATATACGATGGTTATACCGACACAGAAAAATTTCAATCACTTTCTTCCGGAATCGGTAGACAACAGGCGGGAGGTACAGCCGGAAGAGATGTTTCTAATGTAGTTGGAAGCGGTCCTTATTCCATACCGGCAGGCAGTGAAATAACTGTTACCTTTGCTTTAGTTGCAGGGAATAATCTGACAGAGCTTCAGGCAAACTGTGTTGCAGCTAAAACCAAGTACAACACTGTGCTGGGAATTACAAACTATAATTCACAGATCCCCGATAAATATTCTTTATCACAAAATTATCCGAACCCGTTCAACCCGTCTACAAGCATAAAGTTCGGGTTGTCAAAATCCGGATTTACTTCTCTGAAAGTATATAATATTCTCGGCAAAGAAATTTCAAATCTGGTTAATTCTGAACTGAATGCCGGAACTTACGAAATTAACTGGGATGCTTCAGGTCTTACAAGCGGAGCTTATTTTTACAGGCTGGAGAGTGAAGGATTTACAGATACGAAAAGAATGCTGCTGATAAAGTAAACTTAGTTGAAAGTTACAGTTTGTAAAGTTCATAAAGTTTGTAAAGTTCATAAAGTTATAATACATTACAAACTTTATGAACTTTACAAACTTTCAAACTTTACAAACTTTTACTGTATATCCTCGATTTTCTTTATTCTGATAGACCTTACCACAGCTTCAATTTCATTTTTGTATTGGTCGAAGAATTGTTTTCTGACCGATGCTCTCAGTGATAATTTTTCTGTTCCAACATTATTAAAGATATAGAATCTATACTCTGTAAAACCTGCCAATGTTTTAGGTTCTTTTAGAAATGCTGTCAGATTAGAATCAACCATCGCAAATTCCGTTTTAAAATCCTCGGCGCTGTAATCTTTGTTTGCACTGTCTAAAAATATAAACATAGTCATCGTTCCGGGCTGCTCGGCAGTTGTATCAGTCAAAACGACGCCTTTAAATTCTTTTTCATTTTTGTTTATTTCCCTCTGGTCGGTAAGTTTCCAGTTCTTCGGGAAATACATTGCAAGCCCGATGTCGTTTTCATTAAAATTATTTCTTAGTGAATCTGGAATTTCATATGCGGATAAAGCTGTATCGGAATTTGTGGTATCAGAAAGTCCAAGAAGTGAATCTGCCAGATATTTCTCCCTCCACTCCCTCAGCGAATCAAGTTCGCGTGTCAGATTAGTATCCATCGCAGAATCCAGCGGCGTCTCATCCTCCTCGACAGGTTCTCTTTTCGGGCGCGATACTCTCGGGGGTTTAACGACGTCTCTGGGAATAATTTCACGGGGTGGTTCCTCCGCAATAACCGGCGGCTCAACTTTCGGTTTGTTCGGATCCTCAACATCTTCAAGTTTAATTTTAGGATCCGGAAGGTCCTGAAGCACAATCAGCCGTGAAGGTTCTTCGGAGTTTTGCCCCTGGGATTTTTTTGTTAAGGTAACATATGCAAATCCTATTGCTGCCAGATGCAATACTACGGCGGCTATCAAACCGATTGTAAGATTTTTTCTTATTAGTTTTCTTAGCGCATCAAAAGGATTTTTATATGCTGATCCTTCATCTAAATATGCAGGTTCATCCTGCAATAATGACGAATAATCAGGAGGTTTTATAAGATCTACAACATCAGGATTCGGGATTAATTTGATTTTCCCGTCATCGGTAAGAGTCTTTAATTCTTTTGTCTCCTCATCAATCGCAACCGTAATTTCAATTTCCTGCAGTTCATTTTCATGCCTTTTCTTCAGGTAAATTTTATTGCTTTGTGTCTGTGATAAATATCTCTTGTCCCTGGCAACGGAATCAATCTTTACTCCGAAGCCTGTTATTATTTTTACTTTTAATAAATTTTCATTTATTAAATTGATCTGATAATTGCTTCTCGGATTGATCTCTTTTGGAGTGTCTTTCTCTTCATTTTCTGAAATATCTCCCTGCTCTTTAATTTCAGAATCATCTTCTATTGAGATTAGTATTTCAATCTCCTGTAAACTGTAGTCAATCTTTGGATTAAAATATACTTCATTGCTCTGCGATTCAGATAAAGATTTATTTTCCTTTACGGTAGAATAAATCTTAATGCCTTTTTTTGAAGTAACTAATACTTTTAGTAAATTCTCATTTATTAAACTTATCTGATAATTACTGTCCTTTGGCTTAGGTTTGATATGAGATTCACGGGATGGCGTAATTATTTCATTCTCATTTTTGCTGCTTTCGGTATCAACAGGAGCTTTTTCCTTCTTTTCATCTAAAATCTCGTCCGGGCTTTCGTCTTCTTTCTTGCCCGGAACATCCGGTTTTTCCGGCTTATCTTCGCTTTCAGAATGCTTTTTTTGAGTTTCTTCATTTCCGGTATTCTGGAGGGTACTATTGTGAAGCGGCTCTTTTGAATCGGAATTTAAATTGTTATCTGACATTAGATTTATTCAATAATAATTTAAAAAACTTAAACTAAACAATAAATTCAAATCTATATTAAATGAAATTATTTCTGTTTATTTTGTTGATGTCTTTAATAGATATAAGTGAAAATTTGTTCCGGAATTAAGTGTCCCCGACTTTTTCTATTAATTGTAAAATTTACCGGAATAAAAAGAGTCATTTAATATTATCGTGAAACGCTTATCAGCGATCAAAACCAATAAACGCAAAAAATCGTTATTCTTTTAGGAAAAAAATCTTTTAATCTCATAATTTAATTTTAGAGTAAGGTTAGATTTCTCTTGACATCAAATATTGAACATTCAGGAATACATATCGTCCGGAATTTTGGAATTATATGCTGCGGGACAACTTTCACAAAGTGAATCGAAAGAAGTTGAAGATTATGTAAAAAAGTATAAGGAATTAAAAACAGAATACGATAAAATTCAAAGTATACTCTATCTTTCTGCTGTTAACAACCTAAAAACACCTTCCGGTAAAGTTAAGAGCTCTTTATTGAACAAAATCAAATCTAAACAGCCAATAATAAATAAATCAGATTCAGACCAAGTTTCATTATATAAAAAACCGTTTGTCACATACAGGTACATGATGGCAGCAAGCATTGTCTTTTTTTTATTGAGCCTCGGGGTAAATTTTTATCTCTGGACTAAACTTAAAGGTGCTGAAAATGAAATTGCATTATTAAATGATCAGAGGAAAATAATGGTTCAGGAATATGAAGCGGTAAGCAGCAAGCTTGGTAATGCTTCGAAGGATATGGAAATAATGAAAGACAGGAATTATAAAATGGTTGATTTAAAAGGACTGGAAAAATCACCAAACTCTAATGTAATCGCATTCTGGAATCCGGAATCAAAAAAACTTTATGTAGGTGTAATGAACTTACCCGTGCCGCCGCCGGATAAACAATATCAGCTCTGGGCATTGAGCAATGGTAAACCAATAGATGCCGGAGTAATGGATGTGGATCCCTCAGATAAAAGCCTTCACGAAATGAAAAGTATGGAAGACGCTCAGGCATTTGCGATTACTCTCGAACCCAAAGGAGGCAGTGTAAATCCTACTATAGATGAAATGTATGTGATGGGAGAAATATAGTGTGGAGTGTGTAGAGTGTGTGGAGTGTGTGGAGTGTGTGAAGTGTGTGGAGTGTATGGAGTGTGTGGAGTGTATGGAGTGTGTGGAGTAGTGTGGAGTGTGTGGAGTAGTGTGGAGT
>CAYNTN010000190.1:0-7254 GCA_964399995.1 uncultured Ignavibacteriaceae bacterium | reverse complement strand
GTCAGCAAAAACCCTTTTTTCTTCTGATGATTGTATAGTTTGAGAAGGTGATACTTAACCATTTCTCTTGACAGCGACGGAGCAATATGGTCAGTTGCAACCTGTTCGACGGTATGTCCTTCATCAAAAATTACAAAATCATCTCGGTATAAATAACCATCTTTATCATCTGATATCCCGTCAAAGAGTGTAAAAAATAAATGATGATTAACTACAATTACATCTGAATCTGCCAGCTCTCTTTTTGCCTTTTGAAAAAAACAACGGGTATCTTCTCCGCCGCAGGATTTCTGAGTACATATGCCTCTTTCAGAACAGATCGAGTTCCAGACGTTTTCATTAATTGCAAAATCGATATCAGATCGTGTCCCGTCTTTGGTTCGTTTAGACCATTTATAAATTAATTCCAGATTGTGCTGCTCGTCAGTTTCAAACAATGTATTTGCAGATACCATTGCATTGAACAGTCTTTTGGGGCAAAGATAATTATTTCTTCCTTTCAGAAGCTTAGCCTTGAATTCAATGGGAAGAACCTTCTGAAGGAAAGGAATATCTTTGTTTATCAGTTGCTCCTGAAGGTTTATTGTGTAGGTTGAAACAATAACTTTTTTCTGATTTTTCTTTGCATAATAAATTGCTGGAACAAGGTATGCAAAGCTTTTTCCAATACCGGTAGGAGCCTCAATGAATATGTGTGATTTTTTTTCTAAAGTTTCAAGAATTTTATCAGCCATTTCTTCCTGCTGTATACGGTATTCATAACTCTCATAATTTCCGGCGAGTATTCCTTCTTCCGAAAAAAAGTTTTCTATCTCATTTATTATTTCAGTTGTCCCGGTCATAGTATTTATGAATTGTTTATCTGAATATGTTAATTAATTTTAAAACCTGAATAAGTTATTTATTGAATTACTCATTTGAAATGCGAAAACTTTCACATTCGGAAATTGAAAAAGACAGGAAGAAACCTGAGGAAATTAATAATTACACCCGAAATCCGGTTTATGTTTTATGCGACAATATCAGAAGCATATTCAATGTAGGCGCAATCTTCAGAACATCAGACGCTGCTTTTATAAAAAAATTATATCTCACCGGCTACACTCCATATCCGCCACGGAAGGAAATTGAAAAAGTAGCGCTCGGAGCGACTGAAACCGTTCCATGGGAATATCACAAAAATCCGGTTGATATCATTAAAAAATTAAAAGAAGAAAAAATTCAAATTGCAGTTCTTGAAATCACTGATAAAAAAAACTATATCTGGAGCATAGAAAGAACAGATTTCCCGATTTGTCTTGTTCTCGGAAATGAAATCACCGGTGTTTCTAAAGAAATAATAGAATTAGCTGATACTTCATTCGAACTGCCAATGCTGGGGATGAAGCAGTCTCTGAATGTCTCGGTTGCATATGGTGTAGCGGTGTACGAGATGATAAGGAAGCTGAGCTATTGAATTAGAATTATCAGAATTTTTATAAGCCGGAATCTTTGTGTTATACCAAATTCTAAATCAATTTCTCCAGCTCTTCCTTAAGCTGCTTTACTATATTCCAAAGTTTCTTAGCTTTAACATTCTTAGCGGATCTTGTTTTTTTGCCGTAAATATTTGACAGTGCGTCAATCCAGAATTCAAGATATTCTATCTCCGTAATTTTTTTACCCCTAGACCCTGCCTGACTCCAGACTTTTCTGTAAGAAGCAAATACATCATCCCATTCATTTTTATTTCCGGAAACCGATGAACCGATAATCAATAAGCATAACTTTATATTTGCTTCCGTAAGCATATCCCAAAATTTCATGTCGCCTTTTGATATTCTCAATGAATCTTTAATATTGTTAAGAAATTTTACGGCTTCGCCGGACGATTTTATATTATGAGGTTTATTGTCCAATGAAAAGCTAAGATTCCAGCTACGTTTATCTGATGCTAAAACCTGTAAGCTCTCCATTTCCAGGCAGTTAATCAGTGCGTACTTTTCATAATCTTTGTTTTGATGCAAAAGAGCTTTATGATAATATTCAGCTGCCTTTTCATAGGCTTGAATTTTCTGTTTAATGTTACCGAGCAGCATGGACTTCCTTTTATACGTACTTCCAAGAATTATGTATCGTCTGGCAGAAGGGTTTAATGTAATCAGATATTTAAGATCGGTGATTATTTTTTCAATATTTTGCAATAATATTTTTCTGTTTTTCCCGTTCTTTAAGAAATCATTTATGTATTTTTTAGCCCGGATGTTAAAATAAGTTTCTACAGTTGAAAGCGAGAATTGCGCATCTTCCGTTGTTAGTAAATCTGCGAATTTATCAACCGCCAGATTATATTCACCAAGAGCTGAATATATCAAAGCTTCCTTTTCATTGATGACAGCATTTCTCAGTGCTGCTTCATTCACAGCATTTGATATTGCATTTAAAGTCGTTAAATATTTTTCATTGGATTCGTTATACGCCTCCAGATCGTTTAAGAGGTTATCCAGTTCAATTTCAGCCTGCTGCTCAATCTTAAAGTCTAATTTGTTCTCCTGTGGACCTGCAGCGCCGCTTTTCAATTTGTAAAACGGATCACCGTAACATTGATAAGCCCCCCATGTATTTGAGCCCGGATGGCTGCTGTAAATTGCTTGTCTGGCAGAGAGAATCGAATCGCCAAAATTATTTCCTTCAAACATTTTTTTATAAAAAACCCCGGCAAATTCCAGTGCTGCCGAATCATTGACTTCCCAGCCGGCTGCGACTACAGCTTTCACACCGTTCTCTATGAGCTGAGTCCCGATATTTGCGGCAAGTTTGTAACGGCTTCTGTAAAGTTCTTCAGCTGCCCCGTCAGTTTTTCCCAGATAACAGCAGTTAACAAAAACCAATTCGGGAACCGTGGACATTTGACTAATTTCCATTGTAGTTAAATATCTGTTGGGTCCTATAACCATGCCGGAGCTTTCCGGAAAATCTTTATCAAAAAAACCATGACCCGCCAGATGCACTATCTTATAATCTTCACTGAAAAGCGACTGTATTATTTCCGGCGCTGATTTATTTAATTTATCGGTAATTTTGTAACCATTCTCCTCTAAAAGTTCGGAAACCTGCTGACCTTCTTTTAATGCTCCCGGAAGCTGATTAACAAATCCCTTCAGATTCGGATCTCCAATTATTAAGGCATTATCATTTGAAACAGATTTTATTTTAATTCGGTAATCCTGTGTAGCTAATTGTCTGATCATCCCCGCATTAATACACAAAGGCTTTACATCTCCGGCGCTGTCCTGAAGTAATTCCCATGGGTAAGATGCAGTGTCTTTATCAAGAATGAAATTGATGTTTCCCTGACGTTTAAGCTGGTCTTTAAAATCATTTGGAATTAACAATTCAAATACGGTCTTTGCTGTCTCGGGTGTCCACATTTTATTTACGGAAATTTCTTCCATTAATTCATCAACTATCCCGATGCTACTTCTCAGCTCCCGCTGCTCTTCCCTGGCTCCTCCTGTTGAAGTGTTAAACTGCAGAACTCTGATATTTCCCGCTGAGATTTTTTTTGTTTTTTCCTTACCGGAATCTGTTCGATCTTCTTTTACTAAGTAGCTTTTATCAATCTCTGATTTTTCCCTGGATATATTTTTTACTGTGATTCTGTTCCACCAACCTTCTGATGTATCAAGAGCGATGCGGTCTCTTTTCCCGAGCAAAGACTTAAGCTTCCTGTTTTCAAGCAACACAGGCAATGACTTGCTGTTTTCCTTTTCCAATTTTATTAAAGAGTAAAGACATCTCAGGGCATTATTTTTATACAGTTCAATAAATTCTATATGCTGAATTGTTTTGGCATTTCCGTCCCGCATTTTCAGCAGCTTATCATTAGCATTCTTCACACCTTGCACTATTGCCCTGACTGAGTTTTCAATGGATAGTCCCGCATACCCGCTGCCTATTATAAGGGAGGATATCCCGATTAACCCAGAAGGATTTGCTTTAGAAGAATCCCTTAGATTTGAAGTGCTGTTAAGATTGAGAAGGTATTTCGATACTCCCTGCTCAATAGTTTGAGTCAACAGATATGCAGTAAAGATGTCTGCAACACCCATGCCCACAATTATCGCACCTTTAAAATCACCTTCACCGGGAATAAAGATTTCACTGCTTCCTATTACACCCGGATAAATCCCTAAACGATGTCTGTAAGTGAGCTCATCATTTAAATAAAAATTTATAGATTTTTCAGCATATAAAATTCCGTCATTTAGAAAATGTCCGGCAAGGATCGGATATGATGCATACTTTAAATCACCGTTGCTAATTGAAACCTTAATCGGGGGAACTTTGAATTTACTTTTCTTTTTTGTACCTATTCCGAGTATAGTTTTTTCTACACCTTCAGCTGATAAATCAAAATCGAAAACTTCGGGTGAACGGAATAATTTTTCTTCGCTCCTTACATCCGGTCTTGTTTTACTGAATAGATTAGTCGATCCGCTTTCAAGTATGTCTTCAATTCCCCTGAACATACCTTTCTCGCTTGCCAGCTCTCCGTGAGTTACATCTGCATAAAAAACCGAATTAATTTTTTTCGGTATCGCTGATTCCCAGGTAGCAAACGAATCTCCTTCACCGGTACTTAAAAATATTAATTCCTCGCCGTCTTTCTTTTTATCAATTCTGTATCCGCAGGGAGTCGCTCTATCCTGACCGGCTATGTAAATAATGTTTTTATACTCCTTAGTGTTAAAATCAATATCATTGAAATTTCTTATGCCTTTATCCCTGTATTGTTTAAATCTCTCAAGTTCTTTTACAGAAGGCAGTGTCCGGTTATCAAAAGAATTACTCATTTTATTCCATACCGCCATTTTAGAAAAATCATTATCCTTGTCAGTTGAGTGCGGTAGCAGGCAAAGTAAGCCCGGCCACGAGGAAAACATTTTCTGCAGATCACTTTGGTTATGAATCGAGTCTATTTGATCCAGTTTATAAAGAATCGGATCATTTCCAAATAGCATCATTGGAATTCTGTAAGAACCTCCCAGTGGAGTACCGAGAAATATTAATTTGAATCCTTTTGACTGGTTCAATCTATCCCACGTTTCTTTATGATTTAAAATAAAATCCCTCACCACCAGACCACCCATTGAATGTCCAATGATTTTAATAGGCTGCTTATATTCGAATAATTTTTCAATTTTGTCATTAAATAATTTAGCCGCTTCATCCAAATGAAGTCTCCAGTCATAAGGGAAAGTTACAACGTCATATTTCCCGGAAAGAAAATCCACAATATCACTGTAAGATGTTTTCACAATTGAAGCTGCTTTTATGTCTTTCGAATTAATATCACTAAGCTTAATTATATCCCCTGCAAGAAATTTGTCATAGTTTATCCAAATGAGCTCATCTTTTTTTGTAAGATTGGAACCCATTATGCCGGGCAGTAATATGACTATGGGCTTTGTGCCGGTTACTTTATCCTTGTAAATCTGACCTGAATCAAATCCGCTCCTTCCGGTACCGCGCAGCTTTTCAATTTCTACAGCTTTAAAACCTGTAATGGAATATTCATCGGCGGAACTCAGAGCGTCTAAGATTGCTTTGTTCGTTGTTTCGTTTCTGAAATAATGAAGATGGTCAACATCAGCGGATTCATCCAAAAAATACTGAGCCGTCTTTGCTCTTCTTGAACCTTTGTACATTGAGCCGGTATCAACAACCATATCGTTATCAGTAAAATAAAATAATTTGCTCACGATAGCCAGTAAACCTCTTAAGCTGAAGCTTGCAATTGAATTCCCTGAAATTATTGTCAGCGGATTATCAATTTCTGCAGAGGAAGACGGAAGATTTAACGCTTTGATCAGAGATGATTTTGGATTCATTGCTTCAATTCCGGGAAGAGCATCCGGATCATTTTTAGTATCTATTACCGCTGCTATGAGGTTTTTGAAACCTGAATAAACAGGATTTCCGATTGCACCCGTGGCGAAACCTACCAGGTTTGAAATAATATTAAAGTAAGTATCCAGCCTCTTTGAGGCAAGTGTTGTTCCTGCTGCGGGACAGGCAACCCTGATGAATTTTTTAACTGAAATTTTTTTATTTTTAATTTCCTTTTTCAAATCGTCAATGTAACGAACATCTTTAGCGTGATCTTTTAATATTCTAATTTCATTACTATCAAAACCAATTAGATTCTCATTGCTGGTACAGAAGCGTGATAATATATCACCGACTAATCCGCCTCTTGAATGGCTGATAATATGCAAAGTTATATTCTGAGGAAGCTGCTTTACAAGTTCCATTACATTCTGAAGCGGACTTTTTGAAAGACTTTCATGCTGAAATCCCAATATGCTGTTTCCATAAGACTTTGTAATGTAATCCCACAGTTTAGTCCCTGTCATTTTACCGAAAGAACCTTTTGTGGATGAAGCAGTGCCGTGAAGGAATAATAAGTGCGGTTTATCTGAATTACCCGGTACATAATCCTGCAGTTCAAAGTTTCTATTAATTCTATACAAACCGCTTTTATTATCGAGGAGCGCTTTTTCCAATTTTTCAGCAACTTCTGCAACTCCTTTCGAAACGGCTTTTTTCGTAAATACATTTACAAATTTAAGAGCAATGTCTCCAACTAAGCTTCTTTCTCCGTCATGGCTTCGAAGTAAAGTAGGGATATCAAAGGAGCCGTCACCTGAACGGCTAGGCACAGCTGCTTCGGGATATAAATCCTCAAGTGTTTCTGAATTTGAAAACCATCTCGTGCCGTCTTCAAAAACCATCTCAACAAGTTTGTCATCCTTTAGTTCAATAACCTGTTTTTCTCCTGCTGCTCTTCCCTCTGTTCCGATTGAATATGACTCTTCTAATGTAAGGAATTCATCATCCTGTCCTGCGATTAACTGCCCCGGTTCTTTTTTACCTTTGAAAGAAATTTTTTCTATTTTCATGATGTAATTAATTTATACAATTTTGTTACTTCGGAAAATCGAATTTGATAAGCTGACTGATCTAACTGTTTTTGCAATTAAGCCATGCGTTGTGGTATGTAATTCAAGACAGGAATCGAAGTATCTGTTCTTCAGGGTTTTCACATATAAAATAAAATTTTTATCAAAAGAAAATATATTCATAAATTTATACCTTAGTTAAGTGAAGTTAATTGTGTGGAGTGTATGGAGTGTGTAGAGTGTATGGAGTGTATTGAGTGTATTGAGTGTATTGAGTGTATGGAGTGTATGGAGTGTATGGAGTGTATGG
>CAYNTN010000189.1:0-7282 GCA_964399995.1 uncultured Ignavibacteriaceae bacterium | reverse complement strand
CGGAGAGCCGAGGCCGGGACGCGCCGCCCGCGCGCCGGGCCGCGAGCGGCTGGGCTACCGCGCCGCGGACCTGCGCACCCACGGGATGGGCAAGATGATGCTCGCCGCGATCCGCCATCACGACCGCGCGCGGTTCGACGTCTTCCTCTATTCGATGTCCGTCAGGCGCGACCGGGTGACCGAGGCGTTCGAGTCGGTCGCGACGGCGTGGCGCGACCTGTCCGCGGTCTCCGACCGCGAAGCCGCGCGCATCATCGAGGCGGACGACCTCGACCTCCTGGTCGATCTGCAGACGCACACCAAGGGCGCGCGGCCGGGCATTCTCGCGCTCAAGCCCGCCCGCGCGCAGCTCACGCACGTCGCGAGCGCGGGAACGCTCGGGCTTTCCACGATCGACTTCAAGCTGACCGACGCGTACGCCGACCTGCCCGAGGCGCAGGAGCACCAGCTCGAGCCGCTCCTCGCGATGGAGGGCTGCGTCTACCCATGGCGGGCGGTTCCCGAAGCGGAGGTGCCGCCGCTTTCGCGTTCGCGCTTCGCCATTCCCGACGACGCGTTCGTGATCGGGGCCTTCGTCGCGCCGATGAAGCTGTCGCGCCGCTGCCTCGCGCTGTGGAAGGAGATCGCCGACCGCGTGCCGCGCGCGCACTTCGCGTTCTCGCCGGTGCGCGCCGAGTACCGGCCGGCGTTCGAGAAACTCGCTGCGACAGCGGGAATCGCCGCCGACCGCCTGCTGTTCCTGCCGCAGGGCCGCAACGACGCAGAGAACCAGTCGCGCTACCGGCTGGTCGACGCGGTGCTCGATCCGATGCCCTTCGGCAACGTCAACGGCACGATCGAGCCGCTCGCGATGGGCGTGCCGGTGGTCACGCTGGTCGGGCGCCGCCACGGCGAACGCACCTCCTGGTCGATCCTCGCCAACCTTGGCGTGACCTCGACGGTCGCGCAGTCCGGCCGCGAGTACGTCGACCTCGCGGTGCGGCTCGCCGAGGACGCGGGCTTCGCGCGCTCGGTGCGCGAGTCGATCGCGCGCGGACTCGCGTCGTCGACGCTGGTCGATCGGGTGTCGCACGCACGCCACCTCGAAGCCGCCTACGTCGTGGCGATTGGCAAGGTCGCGCCGGAGGCGCTCGAGGAGGCGGCGCGCGGCGCGGCGCCGCCCGGCGCATGACCGAGTCGCGCCTCCGTGCGGCGCAGGCTGCGCTGGAGCGCGGCGACGCGGCGGCGGCGGCGGCCGAGGCCGGCGCACTCGCCGAGGATCCGCGGGGCGCGCCGCGCCTACGGTCGATCGCCTTCCGTTTGCGCGCCGACGCGCGGGCCGGCATGGGTGACGCAGCCGGCTCGCTCGACGACCTCAGGAGCGCCGTGACGGTCACGCCCGACGATGCCCGTGCGTGGAATGCGCTCGGCCTCGCCTGCGCCGACGCAGGCGACCGCGGCGCGGCGGCGGAGGCGTTCGGGCGCGCGACGGCGATCGATCCGGGATACGCGCGTGCATGGAGCAACCTCGGCAACGCGAGGAGGATGCTCGGCTTGGTCGACGAGTCGATTGCGGCGTTCGAGCGCGCGGTGGCGCTCGACCCCCGTTACGCGCACGCCTGGGCCAATCTCGCGGTCGCGCGTCGCGACGGCGGCGACGACGACGGCGCGGCGGACGCGGCGCGGCGTGCGCTCGCCGTCGAACCGCGGCACCGGTCGGCGCGGCTCGTGCTCGCCGGGCTCGACCGGCGCGCCGGGCGGCTCGACGCGGCTGTCGAGGCCTACACGATGGCGCTCGTCGAGCGCCCGGGCGATGCGCAGGTCCGGTTCGCGCTCGCGGGAACGCTGGCGGAGCGCGACGACATCGGGCCCGCCCGCGCAAGCTACGGGCAGGCGGGACGCTCCGATCCGAGGATTCTGCGTGCGCGCATCGGCGCCGAATTGCTGCTGCCGATGGTTCCGGGCTCGCGCGAGGCCGTCCGCGAATCGCGCGAGCGCTTCGCCGCGGGAGTGGCGCGGCTCGCCGCCGAATTGCCCGCGACAGCCGCGGCGATGCCCCGAGCGCAGGTGATGCGCGAACTGCGCTGGACCAATTTCCTGCTCGCCTACCACGGGGAGGACGATCGCGCGCTGCAGTCGGCCTACGGCGACATGACCGCGGCGGTGCTCGACGCCGCGCGGGGTGCCCCGCCACGGGACCTTCGTCCGGGTTCCGGGGCCGGGGGCCGCAGGCGGGTCGCCTTCGTGTCAGCGTTCTTCCGCGACGGCACGGCCGGGCGCTACTTCGAAAGCTGGGTCACCGGACTCGACCCGGCGCGCTTCGAGGTCTGCACGCATTACGTGGGCTCGTCGCAGGATGCCCTCACCGAGCGGGTGCGCAAGGGCGCGGCGCGATTCACCTGGCACCGCGGCCGCGACGTGGACGACGTCGCCCTCGCGATCGCGGACGAGGCTCCCGATGTCGTCGTCTACCCCGAACTCGGAATGGACGCGACCACGTTCGCGCTCGCGCAGACGCGCCTCGCGCCGCTGCAGTGCGCGGGCTGGGGGCACCCGGTGACGACGGGCCTCACGACCATCGACGTCGCGTTCACCTCCGGCGCGATGGAGCCTCCCGCGGGCGAGAGCCACTACCGCGAGCGGCTGGTGCGGCTGCCCGGACTCGGAACACGATACGCGCGCCCCGCGATCCCGGAGGCGCGGTCGCGCGAAGCGCTCGGACTGCCGCGCGAAGGCGCGCTGTTCCTCGTGCCGCAGTCGCTCTTCAAGCTGATGCCCGACGACGACGATCGCATCGCGCGCGTGCTCGCCGCGGTCCCCGGGAGCCGGGTGGTCGCGTTCGAAGGGCGGCATCCGAAACTGACCGCCGAATGGCGGGCGCGGCTCGACCCGGTGCTCGACGCGCACGCGGTGGACCGCGCGCGTGTCGTTCTGCGTCCCGAGGCGAGCCATCCGGAGTATCTGCGGATCAACCGCGCCTGCGACGCGATGCTGGACAGCGTCCGCTGGTCCGGCGGCAACACGAGCCTCGACGCGATCGCGTGCGGCCTGCCGGTGTTGACCCGGCCCGGCGCGTTCATGCGCGGGCGCCAGAGCGCCGGCATGCTGGCGCTGCTCGAGCTCGACGACCTCGTCGCGGCGAACGAGGAAGCGCTGGTTGCGACGGCCGCGCGGCTCGCGCGCGACGGCGCGTGGCGCGCGGAGCTGTCCGCCGTTCTGTCGGAACGCGCGGGCCGGCTGTTCGACGACGAGGCGCCGCTCGCTGCGCTCGCCGACGCGCTGGATCGTGGCTGATCCGGTGAGGCGCGACCTCAGTCCGCGGGCGTTTCGGCCCACGCGCGTTCGATCGCGGCTTCGAATCGCCTCGCGAACGCGTCGAGATCGAAATAGCCCTGCGTCGACCGGTTCGCCTCGAGGCGATCCTTGAGCCCCCGCAGGCGTGCGCGATCGCGCCCGAGTTCGATCGCGGTCCTGACGTAGTCCGCCGTGCTGGCGGTCACGAGTTCGGGAAGCCCCGCGGCGAGGATCTGGCTCGCGGAGGCGCGCGACGCGAAATTGCGCCCTGCTTCGGTGAGGACCGGGAGTCCGGCGGACAGGGCGTCGTTGACCGTGGTGTGCGAGCCGAACGGATGGGTGTCGAGGAAGAGGTCCGCGAGCCGGAACCGGGCGACATAGCGCGCGGTGGGCTCGTTGCGCACGAAGTGCAGCCGCTCGTGGTCGATGCCCGCCGCCTCGGCGCGCAGCCGGAGGCGCTGCTGCGCGACGCCGCTGACGTGCCGGATCCACAGCAGTGCATCGGGGACCGCGCGCAGGATCTCCATCCAGCCTTCGAAGCGCTCCGGCGTGATCTTGTAGGCAGCGCTCATCACCGCCATCACGACCGCGGCTTCGGGCAGGCCGTAGTCGGCACGCGTGACCTGGATGGACGGGTCGATGCCGTCGGTCGCGCACGGCGCATAGCAGGGCTCGAGGTAGAGGAGCCGTTCGACGCAGGTCGAGGCGCGCTCCGGTGGAATGCACCACGGATCGGTGAGGATCCAGTCGATCGCGCGGCTGCCGGAGCTTCCCGTGTAGCCCAGCCAGGTGATCTGGACCGGAGCCGGCCGCAGCGCAAGGGCGGACAGGTTGCAGCCTGCGGTGTGGCCGGTGAGGTCGAACAGCACGTCGACTTCGTCGGCGCGGATCGCCGCGGCGATCTCACGCTGGTCCGCGTCCGGCATTTCGCGGAAGTGATCGCATGCAGCCCGGATCCGCAGCCCGAGTTTGTGATCCGGGCGGGGGTCGGTGTCGTATCCGCGGACTTCGAAGCGAGACCGGTCGAGCCGTTCGAGGACTCCGGCGACGAGGCGCCCCACCGGATGGCCGTGGAAGTCGGGAGACAGGAAACCCAGGCGCAGCCGCGCGGGCGCGTGACGCCGCGGCGGACGGTTCGGACTGGCGGGGAGGAATTCGATCGCCGTCCACTCGGTGACCACGGCGCACTCGAGCATCGGGTCGTCGCTGATCGCCTGCAGCGGAAACGGTGCCGGAAGGTTTCCGGAGCGGACGTGCGGTCCGCGGGCCGCGTCGATGATCCCGGCGCGCAGCTCGTCGTAGCGGTCCCAGACGCACTCGTGGCCGCCGGCGTGGACGAGGTAGCACGCGGAAACCTGGTCTTCGGGGTCGAGCTCGAGGGCGCGGGCGAACGCTAGCGCCGCGCCTCCCCATTGCTTGTCGAGCATTCGGGCGGCGCCGAGATCGCGCCAGGGTTCCGGCTGGTCCGGCGCGAGTTCGGTGGCGCGTGCCAGACAGGCAATCGCCGCCGCGAGTCGCTGCATGTGGCGGAGGCAGACGCCGTAGTTCGCCCAGATGGCGGCGGGCGCATCGGGCATCGCCTTGACCAGCGTCTCGAACAGCGGGATCGCTTCCTTGTAGCGCTTCTGCTGGTAGAAGTTCTGCGCCAGATTGGCGATCGCGTTCGTATCCGCGGGTGAGATCGCGAGCGCGCGCTCGAAGCTCGCCGCCGCGCCCGCGAGGTCTCTCGTCTTCTCCTGCGCGAGACCCAGGTTGTTGAGCACCGCGGGGTGGTCGGGCCCGAGCGCGAGAGCCTGCCCGAACAGTTCGATCGCCTTCCGGAAGTCGCCCTCGTCGCGGGCGAACTCCCCCAGGAAGAAGAGCGGCTCGGGATCGTCGGGCACCTGCGCGTGGGCGCGTTCCCAGCAGGCCTTCGAGCGGACCGGGTCGTCGGGACGAAGCGCCTCCGCGTAGACCTTGAGCGCGTCGTGATCCTGCGGTTGCGGTCCGATGTCGCTTGCGATGATCGCTGCCGCTCCGGCGAAGTCGCCGTTGCGAAGCGCCGCGCGGGCGCGTTCGACCGGGTCCGCCGAAGCGGCGACGGCGACCGGCGCCGCCGGCGGCGAGTCGCTGCCGTGACAGGCCTTGTAGCGCCTCCCGCTGCCGCAGGGGCAGGGGTCGTTGCGCGACTTCGGCGCGGCGAACGTCACCGCGACGCCATCCACGCGTCGAGCGCGGCACCCACGTCCCGCACGACGCCGGCCCAGTCGCCTTGCGCCGGTTGACGGAAGAGGCGCGCCGTCGGGTACCAGGCGCTGGTGCTTCCCGACGGCCCCCAGCGCCAGTCGGGGGCGTGCGCGAGCATGATCCAGACCGGGCGGCCGAGCGCTCCCGCGAGGTGCGCATTGCTGGTGCACACGCTCACGACCAGGTCGAGCGCGTTCACCAGCGCCGCCTTGTCGTCGAAGTTGTTGCGCGCCGGGACGAGGCGCAGCGATCGCGCGGCAGGCACCGTGGCGATCTGGTCTTCGCCGTCACCGCGCTGCAGCGAGTACCACGCGACGTCGCCGCGCTCGAGCAGTGGTGCGAGGGCCGACAGCGGACACGAGCGGCGGCGGTTGTTGCCCTGCTTCGGATTGCCGGCCCACGCGAGTCCGACGTGCGCCTTCGCAGGATGCCTGGTGAGGAGCGCGCGCATCGACTCGACGCGCACGGGATCGGCGAACACGTAGGGAGGGTCGGGAGCCTCGCCGTGCGGGTGCACGCCGAGCGCACCGGGAACCGACATGAGGGGCAGCCAGGCGTCCACCGGCGGGCGCGCGTCGAGCGGAACGACGTCCGCGACGCCCGGCACCGAGCGCATCAGGTTGGCGATCGGGTCGGGCAGGCGAAGGATCACCTTCGCGCCGCGCCGGGCGAGCACCGCGACGAAACGCGCGAACTGCAGGATGTCGCCGTAGCCCTGCTCGGGCTCGACGAGCAGCGTCATGCCGTCGACGTCGCCCCCGTGGTAGCGAGGGATGTCCGCAAGGTCGCCACCCGCGCCCAGTTCCTCGATCGCGAGTCGCGACTCGTAGTCGGACCAGCCGTCGCGATCGCCCAGCATGAGGCGGGCCATCGCGAGGTTCCAGCGCACCTTCGGAATCGTGGCGTCGATGTCGATCGCGCGGCGGAACGCCGCGGCGGCCTCGTCGTAGTCGGCCGTTCCCATGAGCGCGAGCCCGAGGTTGTTCCATGGGGCGGCCCTGCGGGGATCGATCGCGATCGAGCGCCGGTACGCCGCGATCGCGTCGCCGAAGCGGTCGGCGCCCGCGTACGCGAGACCGAGATTCATCGGGAAGTCGGGCACGTCGGGTCGTGCCGCAGCCGCGCGTTCCAGTCGCGCGATCGCACTCGGATACTCGCCGCGCTGCATCTCGATCACACCGAGGTAGTGGCCGGCGTGGGGATGATCCGGCGCGCTCGCGAGCGCCGCGCGATAGGCCCGCTCGGCGTCGTCGAGCTTCCCGGACCGGTGGGCCTCCATGCCGGAGCTCGTCAGCGCGTCCGGATCGCCGGCGGCCGCCGTTCCTGGCGAAGCGGGGGCGATCGTGGGCGCGGCGGAGGCGATCGCGCCGTGGCAGGCCTTGAAGCGCTTCCCGCTTCCGCAGGGGCAGGGATCGTTGCGTCCCTCGGCCGGTCTGCGGGCGGACGCGCGCGCGGCCTCGTCGCGAATGCGGAGCGCTTCGGCGTGCTGCGGCGCGACGTCGAGCAATCGTGCCGCCAGTGCGTGCGCCGCCCTCCGCTGGTTCATGGCCGCGCAGTTGCGCATGAGCGAGAACATCTGCAGCGAACGCGCGATGTCGTCGGAGAATCGCGGCGCCAGTGCGACGATCTCGTCGGCGGACTCGACGCGCGCGAAGTTGAACAGCCCGTGGAAGCCGAACGGACGGCCGATCGGATACGACACTTCGAACGAGCACCGGTTGGCGAGCGCTTCCGGCGCGTAGCGTATGCCGTGCGCGTTCTCGAGGTGCGCCCGATGCGTCAC
>CAYNTN010000188.1:0-7315 GCA_964399995.1 uncultured Ignavibacteriaceae bacterium | reverse complement strand
CAACACACTCCATACACTCAACACACTCCATACACTCAACACACTCCATACACTCTACACACTCCATACACTAGTCAGACCATCTTTTCAAAAACTTAATTACTTTATCCTTCCCGAGTATTTCTGCAATTGCCGGCAACTCAGGTCCGTTCTCACTTCCCGTTAAAGCTATGCGAACAGGCTTAAATAACGATTTACCTTTCACTCCTGTCTCTGACTGAACTTCAGACATTGTAATCTTATAATTATCGGCAGTTAATTCATTCAGGGATTCAAATTTCTTTGCAAGAGATTTAAATACTTTTTTGCTTGTATCAGCATTTAAAATTTCGTTCAGTTTATCGTTCTCTAGCTGAACTTCCTCCTGTGTAAATATTTTCAGATGTTCGGGAATTTCATCAAGTTTGTTTAAATAAACTCTTATCGCTGAAAGAATATTTTTAACTTTTGAAATATCTGTAATATCAAATCCTGTATTTTCAAGATAGGGGAGAGCTAATTGAGTTAGTTTATCCAGATCATAATTTTTAATATAAGCATTGTTCATCCAGTTAAGCTTATCAATATTAAATACAGCTCCGGATGATTGCACTTTTTCAAGTGTAAATCTTTTTATAAGTTCATCCATTGTAAAAAACTCCTGCTCTTCCCCTTCACCCGGATTCCATCCAAGCAGTGCAATGAAATTGATCAGCGCTTCTTTTAAGTATCCCTTCTTCAGGTAATCTTCAACTGCTACATCACCCTGTCTCTTACTTAATTTCGTCTTGTCTTTATTAAGAATCAGGGGAACATGAGCCATCCTGGGAATTTCCCAACCCAGAGCTTCATAAATCAATATATGTTTAGGAACTGAAGTAATCCACTCTTCACCCCGGATAATGTGCGTTATCTGCATTAAATGGTCATCAATTACATTAGCAAGGTGGTAAGTAGGAAAGCCGTCTGACTTCAGGAGTATCTGGTCGTCAATAATGTTTGATTCAATTTTTATGGTTCCCTTAATGAGATCTTCAAATCTGATTTCTTCATCGAGAGGAACCTTCAGACGTATTACATAAGGTTTATTTTTTTGCAGATTTTCCTTTACTTCATCTTCACTAAGATCCCGTGCTCTTCTGTCATACATTGTTTGTCTGCCTTCCAGCTGTTGAAGCTTCCGCATTTCATCCAGCTCTTCCGGCGTATCGAAAGCATAGTAAGCCGCTCCTTTTTCAATAAGTTCATTACAGTATTTTTTATAGATGTCTAATCTTTCAGATTGATAATACGGACCATAATCTCCGTTCTGCACAGGACCTTCGTCAAAATCAATTCCGAGTAATCCTAAATTATTAATTAAATTATCAACTGCACCTTCTACTTTTCTTGTCTGATCAGTATCTTCAATCCGCAGAACATTTTTTCCGCTGTGATGCCTTGCAAAAAGATAATTGAAAAGTGCCGTTCGCAATGATCCTATATGGACAAATCCTGTCGGTGACGGCGCAAATCTGACTCTAACATTTTCTTTTGTATTTTCCATTAAGTTTTATAATTTACAAATTGATCTCATTTATATTTGATTGTTCTCTTTTGCCACAAATTACACGAATTACACAAATTAATTGAAAAAAAAATAATTTATGTAATTCGTGTAATTCGTGGCTTCTTTTGTTCAACCTGTGTTATTTATTATTATTACAAATTCTCCTTTTGTTTTTATGTTTTGTTCTAAAACAGATTTCACTCTGCCCCTAATTATCTGCTCGAATTTTTTTGTCAGTTCTCTTGAAACAGAAACTTCTTTGTTACCGAAATTATCAAATAAATCCTTAAGTGTTTTATAAATTCTGAACGGCGATTCGTATATGATGATCGGCATCTTCACATTTGTCAGTTCTTTAAGTAAAGTCTGCCTTCCTTTCTTCAATGGAAGAAATCCCTGGAAGTAAAATTTCTTTGTCGTGAAACCTGACAGAACAAGCGAATGAATCAGTGCACTACTCCCGGGAATAGAGAAAATATCTATTCCTCTTTCAATGCAAGTTGAAACTAAAATATTACCGGGATCTGAAATGCAAGGCGTACCTGCATCTGAAACAAGTGCAACAGACTTTCCGCTTTCTATTTCTTCAATCAAATAATCAACTTTACCGGCTTCGACCTGTGAATAGTAACTTACCGTACTGTTCTTTATTCCATATTGCTGTATTAGAAAATTTGTATTGCGTGTATCTTCGGATGCAATAAGTTCAACGTTTTTTAAAATATGAATTGCCCGGAAAGAAATGTCCTCTATGTTTCCAATCGGTGTTGAAACAATGTAAAGAGAATTTTTTCTGATCTCAATATCACTGAATTTATGAGCATACTTTTCATAGATGTCTACTATTCTTTCGTTCAATAATTATGCTTTTGTTTTTGCTAATTTAATTAAAATAATATTTTCTATATTAATCTAATTTAATTAACAAAATTATTTAAAGATAACTTTTAACTTTTAACTTTTAACTTTTAACTTGTCCAAAATACTCATTTCCGAAACCATATAAAATTTACTATTACATGCTAGTCTTAGGGAAAAATCCTGTTCTCGAATTTCTTAAATCGAATCCAAGAGAGTTAAATAAAATTATTCTTCTTAAGAAAGTTAAGCCTGATAACAAATTAAAAGAAATTGTAAAACGTGCAGAAGAGCACAGGATAAATCTTGTTTATCTTAATTACTTAGACTTCAAAAAATACTTCGACAATAAATCCAAAGACGAAGGCATAGATCAGGGAGTTCTGGGATTCATAAAAGACTTTGAGTATAGCTCTTTGCGTGATATAGTGGAAAACAATAAGAAAGTTACAAATCCGTTGATACTGCTTCTGGATCAGATCACCGATCCGCACAATCTCGGTGCTATCATCCGCTCGGCAGTCTGTCTCGGAGCAGATGGTATTGTGATACCGAGACATAATTCAGCCGAAGTGAATCATACAGTTATAAAAACTTCCTCAGGCGCAGTAAACTATATCAGCATTGCCAAAGAAACTAACCTCACCAATTCAATTTTATTTCTGAAGAATAACGGTTACTGGATAGCAGGCACTGAGCTGCAGACAACAAACACTATATTTGAAACGGATCTAAAATTACCGCTTGCATTGATTGTAGGAAGTGAAGGTTCGGGGATGAGAAATAATCTTAAACAGCAATGCGATATACTGGTCAGTATTCCAATGGCAGGGAAGATTGGGTCATTGAATGTCTCTGTGTCAACAGGGATTTTTTTGTATGAGATATTCAGACAGAAGAATTTGAAGTGAAATGGCTATTTGATTAACATCACCACCATAAATAAAGGAGTAAACAATTTCAGCGCATATGTTCCGGATCTGCCTGGTTGTGTCAGTACCGGAATTACATTAGATGAAGTGAAGAATAACATGAAGGAGGCAATACAGTTTTCACCTTGAAGGGTTAAAAGAGGATGGAATTGAAATAACATTACCGGTTTCAATTAGCGAAACAGTTGAAGTGGCAGCTTAGGCTATCCCGAGTTATGCTTATTCTAAAGAATAAATACAACATGTGAAAAAACTAATTATATCGCTTCACATAGTAGTTATTGCCTTATTTATTTTTCTTCCATGGAGAATAACCTATATACCTGTCTCCTTGTGATGTCACACTGATTGAAATTTCGAGAGAAACATGGATACTAATTGCAAATAGTGATATAACTAATGACTATAATAAGTAATGCTTTTGATAATTCTGGATCTTTTTTATCAAATCACCTTAAACTCCAACCCATTCTCCTTACACAGCGTCTGAACAATCCATTTCCCCGATTGTACCGACGGCGGCAATCCGCCACCGGGAGATACCCACTGACCAACCATATAAAAATTATCCAGACCTTTAAGACGATCGGGGAGTGATGTTGTAATTATACCGGCTTCAGGAATAAATCCTTCAAATGAGCCTTTCCATACTCCTGTCAATGCATTCTCTGTAAGCGGTGTACATACATCAGTGACCTCAATTTTATTTCTAATAACAGGATAATGTTTTTCCAAAAGTTCGACAGCATCTTTCAATATTAGTTCTTTTTCATGCAGGTAATCCGTTAACTGTATTTTTTCCCAATCTTCCCAGGGACTGTTAAAGCGCAAGATAATGCTCGTCTTTCCTTTAGGTGCAAGAGTCGGATCATGCATGCTCTGGTTAATTATTATATAACCGTCAGTCACATTGAAATTGCCTATCTTAAATACTCTCAGCCAATACATAGTTATCTCGGTTTCCGATTTGACAACATCATTTATGCCAAATGAGACTTGCACAAACGGAGTGAACAGTTTCCAGTTCTTGTAAGCATTTTCAAATTCCGGAGATATGTATTTCCTGTCAAGCATATTATACAGAGTAGTATGTCCGTCAGCAGCGCTGATCACAATATCAGCTCTGTGTTCAGTTCCGTCTGCAAGCTTCACCCCTGAAGCTTTGTCATCTTCAATAATGACTTTATCAACCTTTGCACCAAGCGTCACTGTCCCGCCTAAATCTTTATAACGCTTTGTCATTCGCTCCGCAATTGGCCGTGAGCCGCCGATGAGATAACCGGCGTTCTTTTCGTTAAACCAGCCAAGCATCATTATAAATGCAATGGCTGAGAAATTATCGTTTGCAAAAAGGTTCGATAAGAAAAAAAGCAGTTTCGCATTTTTTAAATTGAGTGAAAGCAGATATTTCTTAATCGGCATTTTTGCATACAGCAACATTAGTGACATTGCACCGGGCATCTTAAGTCCCTGTCTTATATAGTCAAACCAATTTCTTCCGGATGGTGCATCTTCAAACGGCTCAAGACTTCCACCCGTCTTCATCTGACTGCACATTTTTTTTATACCTTTTTCATCTTCCGGAGCAATCCTGATCAGGTAATCTTGCCAGCGGTCAAGATTTGAATAGATATAAAATTTGCCCTGTGTTTCGTCTTCAATTATTGCATAGATTTCAGAGTCAACAACTTTCACATCGTCCGTCATCACATGAGTTTCCTTCCAGAGTTTGTTATAAACACCATTACGCGATCCTACAAGCCATTGAAGACAATAATCAAAATGATAACCGCCTCTTTCCCAGGCAGTACATTGACCTCCTGTTGTTGTATGCATTTCAAAAATTTGAGTATCGAAGCCGTTCATCTGTCCGTATATTCCCGCCGAAAGCCCTGCCACGCCTCCGCCGATGATTATTATTTTCTTATTTTCCATGATTTTTGTAATTAAAGTTTTTAAAATTACACTAAGCATTTTTTTAAAAATCACATTTTAAATAATTATAATCTCAAATCTAATAGCCTGCAGGATTTAATTTATTTTTTGTCATAAACCCTGAAAAAAATAGAAACCTGTCCTGGTATAAACTTATAAAATTATTTGATAACTTAATATGATTTATATCAGTTTCTGAAAAAATATTTTAAACCAAATTGTTCAATAAAAACTTTAATAAGTATTTTAACTCAAAGTGTGCAAAGCACTTATGTAAAGATCTCAAAGAATTTTCCTTACATTTCAAATTTCACTTAAACACTACGTGTTCTTCGTGCTCTTAGTGGTAAAAAAGTTTCTATTGAAAAATCTGGTTTAAGAGTTGCATTATTTTGAATTTAGTGGTGCATATTAATTATATGCTATGAATTGCATGGAACTGGAGTCACAATTTAATAATCTGACTTGTAGAATAATAAGGTTCTAATTGTTCACCGGTTTATTACTTCGCTTTACTCTTCGTCGGAATATTATACTTGCTCAGCAGATTATACAGATGACTCCTTTGTATATTCAGGGCTTCGGCAGTTTTTGAAACATTGAATTTATAATCATTCAGCATTTTGAGAATGAATATCTTTTCAGATTCATTCTGAAAATCATTTAGTGACATATTTTTATTGAAGAGTTCACTGAATTCCTTGGAGTGCTTTGTCCCGGGCAGCTCGATATCTTCCTTATCTATTACTTCTTTATCAACAGTAATAATCAGTCTTTCAATCAGATTTTTTAATTCCCTTACATTTCCCGGCCAACGGAATGATAGCAGCAAATCTTTTGCTTTATCACTAAAAGTCTTCTTAGGTATATTATTTTCAATGCAAAGCTTTTCTAAGAAATAATCTATTATATTAATAATGTCTTCCGGCCTTTCACGAAGCGGTGGTAAGAAGATCTGAAGAACATTTATCCTGTGATAAAAATCTTCACGGAATCTTTTCTCCGCCACTTCTTCACTAAGATTTACATTCGTTCCGAATATGAATCTCAGATCGAGATGAATGTCAACATTGCTTCCTGACCTTGAAATTGAATTTGACTCTATTACATTTAAGAGCTTGGTCTGAACTTCGATGGACAGGTTTGAAATTTCATCAAAGAATATTGTTCCTCCGTCAGCCATTTCGAATTTACCGGGAATGAAATTATTGTTTTCAATTATACCAAAAAGCTCACGGTCAATTTTATCCTCGGATAAGTTGGCGCTGTTGATTTCAATGAATGGTTTATCTGTTCGTTCTGATTCAAAATGGATCTGTCTTGCAACAAGCTCCTTTCCGGTGCCGCTTTCACCTGTAATTAAAACATTGGAATTTAATTTGGAAAATTTTGTAATCAGCTCCAATACATTCTTTATCTTATCACTTCTTCCGATCAGCTTATTGGATTCTTTATACTCATTTCTGATTCTACGCAGTTCCTCTTTTGATTTTTTATACTTTATGGCATTCTTTATTGTGAGCTTTAGTTCATGCAACTCAGGCAATGGTTTCTGCAGAAAATTGTATGCACCCTTTTTAGTTGCTTCCACTGCAGTATCTATCGTTCCGTGTCCGGAGATCATTATCACAACTAAATTTTTATTAATCTCCATTATTTTCTCCAGAACTTCCAGTCCGTCCATCTTCGGCATTTTTATATCAAGTAACACGAGGTCATATTCATTATGAGTCACTTTCTGAATAGCAGACATACCGTTAAGGCAGCTGTCTATTTCATATCCCTCATTTTCCAGCACCATCGAAATACTTTCGATAATACTTTCTTCATCATCTACAATTAGTATTTTACTCATCAGGATTCGTAAGATTCATAAGATTCGTAAGATTCATAAGATTTATAAGATTCGTAAGATTCATAAGATTCATAAGATTCATAAGATTCATAAGATTCAAAAAGTTTAAGATTTTAAAATTCAAAATATTGACTAAATTACATGATTATTTATACACACTCAACACACTCAACACACTCAACACACTCAACACACTCAACACACTCA
>CAYNTN010000187.1:4705-7348 GCA_964399995.1 uncultured Ignavibacteriaceae bacterium | reverse complement strand
GCTACATGCTGCCGCTCATGAATCCCGCGGCGGCGTGGGCGCGCATCGACCGCGAGATCCTGCGCGGCGTGCGAACGGCGGATGCGAGCGTGCTCTCCGCCGAAGAGCGCGAGGTGCAGCGCGCAATGGCCCCTGCGGTGCGCAAGAGCCCGTGCTTCGTCACGCTCACCAACCAGCCCACCTGGTACTACATCCTCGGCCGGCCTTCGTGCACGCGGTTCCTGGCCGCGACCAACGCGAGACCGGCCGAAGCGCAGGCCGAGTTCGTCGCGGCGCTCGAGGCGAAGCGTCCCGAATGGATATTGCTCGGCAACCGCGGCTGGTCGAACGTCGTCGACCGCGTGTCGTTCTTCGACGCGTCTCCCGCAGTCGCAACCTATGTCCTGACGCACTACGTTCCCGACAAGCTCGTGGCCGGCAACGGGTTCTGGCGGCGCGCGTCCGGTCCCCCGGTCTGGTCGCAGGAACGCATCGGGAGCGCCACGATCCACCCGGCAATCGCCTCGCGCAGGTTCGATGCGAGCCTTCGCGGCACGCTGACGAGCGAGCAAGCGTTGCACCCGCCGTCGGCGCTGCTCCTGACCGCGGACGAGCCTCCGCGACCCCTGTGGGCCGGTGTTCCTGACGGCCCGGCGTGGCGCGGTGGGGCGTGGTCGGTCACGCTGCCGACGGCTGCGTTGCCTGCAGGGACTCACCGGCTCCAGGCCTGGGCGCGCCGGGACACGACGGCCGAGTGGGTCCGGCTCGGCGAGGCGGTCGACGTCCGGATCGAGTGACGTCGCCGGCGACGCGTGTCGAGGGGCCCGGCTGGGCGCTTCGATCCCGTCCCCGAGTCTGTCCCTGGCCGGACGGTGCCTGATTCCGCCCCGCGTTCCGGCATGATAACGTTTCGCATTCCGGCCCGGCGCGGCGAAAGCCCCCCGGACCCTTCGCCGGTTGAGCCCGGTTCCGCAGCAGCCCACGACTCGACAGGAGACGACGCATGCCTCGCAACGTCCAGCGGTTCCCCGACGAAAGTCTGATCCCGCGCATCAAACGCAGCTTCGGCGTCCTCATCGCGGCCGCGGCACTCCTTGGCACCTCGGGCGCGGGAGCCGAAATCATCAACGCCACGCGGGTCCACCTCATCGTCGGCGGCGCGGACGTCGTGAATGTGACCGGCGGTGGCCCGAACGCTCCGGCACAGACGGCGGGTACGCGCAACGAGCAGGGGATCAATGCGACGTTCGCCGCCAGCGCGAACCAGAACGTCACCGCCAAGGCGGCACTCTCGGGTTCGGCGGCTTCCAAGCTCTACGTGCGCGGGTCGACGGTGTTCAATTTCAAGTTGACGCCGCCGGCCGGCACCAACATGAAGGGCGTGCAACTCATCCTGCACGGCGTGCTCGAAGGCCCGGTCACCGACGGCGCGAACCTGCACCTCGTGGGCTCGGTGGAACTCGACGGCAGCCCGGGCAATGGTCATGCCTCCGCGAACATCGTGAGCTCGACCGTGCCGAAGGCCGAATTCGACATGCCGGTGACCGTGTCGCCGTTCGCGGATTCCGCCGACCTCGGCGGGCGCATCCGCCTCTACGTGGACGCCACGGCCGAGACCGACGGAGCCACGAGCGAGTCGTTCAGCGCCGAAGCGACCTCGGGCACGCGCATCACCGGCTTCCGCGTCCTGTCCCCGACCGGAACGCCGATCACCGGCTTCACGATGGCGGCCGACGGCGGCGCAATTCCCGAGATCGGCGGAGCGGCGACCCCGACCAAGATTCCCGCAGTCGAGTTCTTCCACGCCGGCTTCGGACACTATTTCATGACCGCGGACCCGGACGAGACCGCGAAGCTCGACGACGGCACCTTCCCTGGCTGGTCGCGCACCGGCAAGTCGTTCAACGTCTACTCGAGCGCCGGCGCGGAACTCGCTCCGACCTGCCGCTTCTACACCGTCGCCTTCCCGCCCTCCAACTCGCACTTCTACACGGCGAACACGACCGAGTGCGCAGGACTGAAGCTCAATCCGAAGTGGACCTACGAGCAGATCGTGTTCTACATCCCGCTCCCCAGCGCGCAGGGGGTGTGCCCGGCACAGACGATCCCGGTGTTCCGCCTGTTCAACAACGGACAGGGCGGGGCGCCGAATCACCGCTTCACCACCAGCACGGACGTTCGTGCGCAGATGCTGGCACAGGGCTTCGCCGACGAGGGCGTGGTCATGTGCTCGCCGCAGTAGCCGGGGCGAGTTTCCCGCAAGGCGCGGGCCCGCGTGGTCCGACGGAGGAGGCACTACCGGCGTGACCGGGACGCCTCCTCCGGCGGCCGCACGTGGCGCAAGCTCGCGAGCAGCAGCAGGTCGTCGACGATCTTCGGCGCGCCCGCGGCGACCAGCGGCCACCCGAACGCCCGGTCCGCCCGCTCGAGGAATCGGAGACAGATTCCCCGGTACTCGTCGGTCACGAACACCCGGAACGGTTGTTGCCGCGCTGGCCCATGGGCAAACCGGCAACCGGGAACCCGATTCGAGGCTGTCGAGGCATCCCGCCATCAGCCTTTCGGCTGCGTCATTTCGCTTCCCCGCCGAGCTTCGTCGCCGACCCCGCGGTCCATGCCTCGATCTCGGTGAGGCGCGAGTTCTTGTTCAGCGCGTTGGTGATG
>CAYNTN010000187.1:0-4605 GCA_964399995.1 uncultured Ignavibacteriaceae bacterium | reverse complement strand
AGGTGACCGACTGTCCCACCGTGGACGGATTCGCCGACGAGACGAGCGCGGTCGTGGTCGACGCGGGACCGGCCGCACCGGTGGTCCATGCCTCGATCTCGGTGAGGCGCGAGTTCTTGTTCAGCGCGTTGGTGATGAGGATGCGGATGCGGTCGGTGGAGACGGCGGCGAAGGTGACGGTGCGCTTGACGAGGTTGTTTCCGGCGACGGTCGCGACGCTGACCCAGGCGGCGCCGGTCCAGCGCTGCACCTGGAAGTCGGTGACGCCGTACTGGGCGAAGGTCATGGCGTCGGTGGGAGCGACCGGGGCTTCCCAGTTGTCCTGGATCGAGTAGACGACGACGCGGTCGACGGTCTTGGTGCCGTTGAAGACGACGTCGACGGAGTCGGGGAAGGCGCGGTTGTCGTCCTTCCATCCGCCGCCCGAAGACCAGTTGGCGCCGGCGAGTTCACCGTTGATGAGTGCAGCGGGGCTGAATCCTGGCGCCGACGAGGAGGCGGAGGCGGTGCCGCCGTTCGAGGCGCGAGCGACGTTGACGGAACTGCCGCCGCCGGGGGCGTTGACGGTCTGCGAGAGCGTCGTGCTGGTGGAGGTGGCGTTGGCGGCGTCGCCGGCGTAGACGGCGGAGATCGAGCGGGTGCCCTGGGCGAGCGCGCTGGTGGAACAGGCCGCGGTGCGCGAGTTGCCCGAGCCGGTGAGGGCGACCGCGGCGCAGAGGTTCGAGGCGCCGTCGCGGAAGGCGACGTTGCCGGTGGGGTTGGTGCCGGTGACGGTCGCGGTGAAGGTGACCGACTGTCCCACCGTGGACGGATTCGCCGACGAGACGAGCGCGGTCGTCGTGACCGACTTGACCACCTGCGCGAGTGCGCTGCTGGTCGATGCGGCGTTCGACGCGTTGCCGCCGTAGTTGGCCGTGATCGAACGCGTGCCGGTTGCGAGTGCGGAGGACGTGCAGACCGCGGTGCGCGTGTTGCCCGAGCCGGTGAGTGCGACCGCCGAACAGCCAGCGATGGTCGTGGCCCCGTCGCGGAACAGCACGCTGCCGGTGGGCGCATTGCCGGTCACGGTGGCGGTGAGGGACACGGATTGCCCGGCGACCGACGGGTTCAGCGAACTCGCGATCGTCGTCGTGGTCGGCTGCTGCGATCCCGTGTTCACCACCTGCGAGAGCGTCGCGCTGGTCGAGGGGGTGTTGCCCGCGTCGCCGGCGTAGATCGCGGAGATCGAGCGGTTGCCCTGGGGAAGCGCAGTGGTCGTGCAGGCCGCGGTGCGCGAATTGCCCGAACCTGCGAGCGCCACCGCCGAGCAACCGGCGATGCTGGTACCGTTGTCGCGGAAGTTCACGTTTCCGGTGGGGTTGGTGCCGGTGACGGTCGCGGTGAAGGTGACCGACTGACCGACCGTCGAGGGGTTCGCCGACGAGGCGACCACGGTCGTGGTGGCTTTCTTCACCGGCAGCGTGAGCACGCTGCTGGTCGACGACGCGTTCGCGCTGTCGCCCGAATAGACCGCCGTGATCGAGAGCGATCCCGGCGGCAGCGTGGACGTCGTGCAAGTTGCCGAACGCACGTCGCCGGTGCCCGTGAGCGGTGCTGCCGAGCAGCCGGCGATCGACGTCGCCCCGTAGCGGAAGGCGACGCCGCCGGTCGGTGCGATCCCGGTGACATTGGCCGTGAGCGTCACCGGCTGGCCCTCGTTCGCCGGATTGACCGAACTCCACACCTGCGTGGTCGTGCCGTAGAGGCCGGTCTTGGTGACCTCGACGGAAAGCGAGCCTGGCGACGCGGACAGCACGTTGATGGTCATGCCGTAGAGGCTGTCGGTGAACGACTGCCCGGCGACCAGCGCGCCGTCGGTGAACGCGGCAGTGGCCGGCGTCATGTCGAGGAACTGCGTGTCGTCGCTGCCGTTCGACACCTCGAAGGGAGAGGCGACGCGGATCTGCGCGCCGTTGTTCGGGAAGGCGGAAAGGGCGCTGTCGTAGCCGATCGGCTGCCGGTACTCGATCCAGTAGGTCCGGTTGGTCGCCGCCGGAACGCGCACGGCATAGCGAACCTGTCCGCCGGTCTCGATCGGAGAGAGGTTGAAGGTCGTCGTTCCCGACGCGTGCGTGGGCGTCGTCGTGTCGGCGATCCAGTTGAGTTTGCGCTTCTGCATCGCGTTGAAGTGCATCGCGCGCTGGTTGCCCATCACGTCGAACGGGTCGCCGTACTCGGCGGCCGAACAACTGCCGCCGATGATCTCGGTGCCGCAGTCGAGGCTGCCGGCGTGCAGCAGCCCGAAGTTGTGGCCGAGTTCGTGGACCAGCACGAGCAGGCTCGTCGTGTTCTTGATCCACGCGCGGCCCCAGCCGACGTAGGCGAGGCCGGCCCAGCCGCAGTTGAAGCCCGAGGACGAGAACACGTAGACGATGTTCTGGTAGTTCGCGAGGTTGTAGCCCTTCGCGGTCGCCGCGGCCTCGGCCTGCGACGCGATCCAGCCATAGTTGCAGGCCGCCGGCTCGGGCGCGGCGTCGGCGCCCTGGAGGAACGCGCCGCCGTCGTTGGCGACCTGGCCCGAGAGCAGCTGCTGCCCGTAGGACATCTCGCTGTACATGTGAGCGGCGCTCGACGACGCGCCGAATACGGCGTTCTGGATCGCCGTGATCGTGAACGGATCGGCGGGGAACGCGCCCGCCGCATTCTTGAACTTGATCGGCAGGACGAGGACCTGGTTGGTGGTGGCCTTCGCCTGCGGTGGCAGGTCTGGATCGACGTCCTCCTCGACGACGATGCGGTCGGGGACGATCCCGCCATCGGCGCCGACGTCGCCTTCCACGCTCACGCGCATGCCATTGGCCAATACGCCGGTCGCGGCGGCGAGCTTGAGTTCGCGGGTCGCCTCGTCCCGTGCGATCAGCGAATAGAAGAAATAGCTCGGCTGGCCGTCGAAGTTGTCGGCGTGGCCGAGTTGCAGGCGGCCGGTCCACGTCCGGTCGGCGTGAGCCTTGGCGACGGCCGCGCGCGTTTCGGGCAGGCCCGTGGTCACGATGCCTTCGGCCGAGGCCGTGTCGCGGCTCACTCTCGCCCGAACGACGACGAGGGAGCCGTCCGCGAGCCTCTCTGCATCGGCGCCGCGCAGCACGAACCGCTCCCCGTCAGTGACCAGCACCGGAATGCGGTGCACGGCATTGCGGGCCGGGTCCTCGACGATCAGCGACTGGATCCGACCGGCGAGTTCGAGGACCGGTGCGTCGGCCGGCACCGCCGGTCCGTGCGCGAGCGCCACGCCGGATGCGAGGACGACGAAGGCGATGAATGAGCGGGCGGCGCGAGCGAGCATGGGGAGGGGGTCGTCGGCGTTGAAAGATCGGAGGAACCAGTCCATGCAACCGCTATGCCGGCGTCATGGCGTTCCGATGTGCAGTCGACGAACGGCGTCCGGCGCGGCCAATGCGGTGGGGGTCGTACCGCGGATGCTTCGAGAAGTGCCATTGAAACAGACACTTGCACCTCCATCCCTTTCGTCGGCTCAGGGTGGCGCCGGTTGGGCCGCGGCAAAAGCCGGATCGCGGGGAAATCGCCGCAAAACGTCCGGCTCCGGAGGAGGCCGACGCGGGGCGGCCTGCCGGGCGGTCGAACCGTTCGCAGAAATCGACGCTCAGCGTCCAGGTCCGGGCAGCGGGACGGGGGCTCCCAAGGGGGCGGCCTTCGCCCGCGGAGGCAGGTCGGGATCGACGTCGCCCTCGATGACGATGCGGTCGGGGACGATCCCGCCGTCCGCACGGAGGCTGCCTTCTACACTCACGCGCATCCCGTTGGCGAGTACGCCGGTCGCGGCAGCGAGCTCGAGTTCGCGGGGCGCGGCGTCCCGGGCGACCAGCGAATAGAAGAAATAGCTCGGCTGGCCGTCGAAGTTGTCGGCGTGGCCGAGCAGCAGCCGGCCAGTCCATCTCCCGCCGGGGCCCGGCTTGCTGACGGTCGCGCGCGGCTCGGGGGGTCCCTTGGTCGCGATGGCTTCGGCCGAGGCCAGGTCGCGGACGACCTTCGCCTGCACGACGACGGGGGTTCCGTCTGCGAGCCTCTCCGCACCGGCGCCGCGCAGCACGAATCGCTTTGCGTCCGTGACCAGCACCGGGAAGCGGTGCACGGCATTGCGGGCCGGATCCTCGACGATCAGCGACCGGACCCGGCCGGCGAGTTGGGCGACCGGTGCGTCGGCCGGGATCGCCGGAGTCTGCGCGAGTGCCAGGCCGGGTGCGAGGACGACGAAGCCGGCGAGCGAGCGAACGAGCATGGGGCGAGCGTACCGTCGAAACGGGCCGATCGGCGTTCGCACCGTCCGTGCAACGCTCATGCTCGCCGATCGTCCCCGGCCGAGGTGTTACCGGTGCAGGCGGGTCGCCTCCTCCGGCGGGCGCACCCGGCGGAAGCTCGCGAGCAGCAGGAGGTCGTAGACGATCTTCAGCGCACCCGCGGCCACCAGCGGCCACCCGAACGAGGACAGGCCGAGGAGCCAGCCGGAGAGGAACGGGCTCACCGCGGACGCGAGGCTGCGCGGCACCGTCGTGAGGCTCGCGGCCGCGGGACGCTCCGCGGGCGGCACGATCGCCATCACGTACGAGC
>CAYNTN010000186.1:0-7354 GCA_964399995.1 uncultured Ignavibacteriaceae bacterium | reverse complement strand
TTGCAACGACAATTGAAAAAACCTTAAAGTATGTTTCACAGATCAGGGATACTCTGAAAGCAATTAAAGAGAATAACATACTAAAGCTTTATGTAGATGAAACTGTGATTAATTTTATGAGCGGACACGAATATGAATCATCACTTATGGTCAGTGAAAATGTAGAGGCTACGGTTGCTTTCATTGATATCTGCGGCTTTACTTCGATAAGTGAAAATGAATCTCCGGAGAAAGTTGTGAATATGCTTAACAGTTATTTTGATGTGATCGTGAAAGAAATAATTGCACAGGGCGGTTATGTTGATAAATTCATCGGCGATGCAATCATGGCTGTCTTCCGAGGGGATTATCACATAGACAGGGCAATAGATGCGTGTCTCTCGGTCAAAGAAAAAATAAACAATCTGCCTGAATCATCCGAGCTTATTTCATATAAACCCAAAGTTGCGATCGGTCTTAACAGCGGTGAAATGATTTCAGGCAATATCGGTTCAGCCAGTCTGAGAAGACTTGATTATACAGTAATAGGTGATATAGTCAATACTGCTCAGCGCTTGCAATCCGTTGCCGAGCCTGATCAGATACTTATCGGTAAAAATGCTTATGAAAAAGTCAAAGAATCTTTTAACTGCAGGAAAGTGGGTGAAGTAAGTTTGAAAAACAAAAGCAACCCTGTAAATGTTTATGAAGTGCTTGGGTGAAAGTATTGATCTCTCATCTTCGCAAAGCACTTACGTTCTGATCGCAAAGTATTTATCCTTACAATTTCAAATTTCATACAAACCATTAGTGGTAAATACAACTCACCAGATTTTGCTATTCACCGAATAGTCCTTTACCAAGTCTCTGCAGCGTTTCATACGCTTCTCCAATGGTCGCCGGTTTCTTGTCTGTTGGCAGTCCGAACTTTTCGGTCAGCATTCCCAATAATGACAGAGCCGGCGGGGTAAGCGGCATACTCGCAACGGATTCAGTGAAAGGACCGAATGCTTCAGGATTGGGAGGAACATATTGTGGCGTTGTTTCCGGCCAGTCCCAGGGCTGGCGAGGTTCCTTTAAGTTTATGGCATTTGTAAGATCACGTGCGTTTTCATCACGAGCCGTCAGAGGTTTCAGATTATATTTCCTGCATAATGAAGCGATAGCAGAGCCGTGATGCATCTCATTATTGATGATAGTTCCGGATTTTGTCCATGCAGAAACTGCAATTGCAGGTACTCGCAGCCCAAGTCGGTCGAAAGTAAATCCCATCTCCGGATTGTCAACCTGTCCCGGCGGAACTGCAGCCGGAGGAGGTACATGATCGTAAGTCCCTCCATGCTCATCGAACGTAACAAGCAACATTGTATTAATTGCATTCGATCCTGTCAGGGAAGCGCTTGTGCGGATAGATGTATAAACCTCATGAAGAAGTTTCTCCCCGGCACGAACATCATCCATTGCACCAACTTTTACTTTTGTACCGTCGGCTTCCGTGAATTCGAAAGAAGGAACCGGTGGATGCATGTCGTTATGATTAAAGATCAACCTCGGCTCAATGAAGGCATATGCGGGAAGATTTCCTGCAGCTGCATCTTCGTGAAATTTTTTCATACCAAAGAAATTGGTTTTCCAGTAAGGTCTCAGAGCAGCGATGTTTATGAAACCTGTCAGAGAAACTATCTGACTTTCATCGAAATAGACAGCCCAGGAAATGCCCGCATCTTCAAGTCGATTGAATATTGTCGGAGCAATATTCTTCTCCCATTTAAGATAGCTTTCAGAACCGCCATTGTTTGTTACGAATCCGGATGAAGTTGATGCATTGAAGAACGAACGGTTACAGAAAGTCTGCGATGGTACACCGCAAAACCATGCATCGTAAACTGCAAAACTCCTTGCAATAGTGCTTGTCACCGGCAGCATCTCCGGACTGAAAGAACCCATGATCACCTCATATTCTTCCCGGCTTGGCTGTCTTCCTTGTGTTGCGATGAAGTTATTTATGTAGTCCTTTACGAAACCTTCCATCTTCGCTACAGTCGCCTGAGGCGGAGCATTGAACGGCGCTGACATTTTCATAAACTCAACATGCGCATTATCCGGCGGGTCCACAGTTCCGAAGAGCTGTGTGTTTACATGCGGATATTCCTCGCCCGGGTCCGGAGTCGGACTTCTCATGATGACGTCAGTGTCTCCTTTGTAAATGTGAGCAGCAACGGTACCGTCCGGCGACGGATTACTGTAACTGCCATTTGCAATGCCATTGAAACTTTGTCCGTCAGGGACTGTTCCGGGCGGATAAAGATGACCGAGTATGTTATCAAATGAGCGGTTCTCGAACATTATTATTACAAGATGTTCAAATCCGGGTTTATCAGGAACCGGAAGAAGAGGTGGAAGTTCGTCTGCTTCATCAGCAGACAAACTACTGACAGGAATGCCGGCTCCGGCAGCAGCCACAGCCGAGAGTTTGAGAAAGTTACGGCGAGAAAGACCGGACTTATTCTCTGAAGTTATTTTAACTCCGGAAGGTTCAGGATTTTTTTTCATGTACTAATTTCCGATTTAAAATAAAATATTTAGTTAAGTTTTTTGAAACTGAGTGCATAATAACAGATTGAGATCAAATGTTCTATTCAGCTTGCAGGTTCTTGAGTAACCCATGAGATTAAAAATATAAGCTATAAAATGGGATAATATTCTCTTTCCAATTTTCACTTGAAAGGATAATTCACTGTATATAAGTTCAATAAACCCTTGTTCGATATATCATTCAGAGATGAAAAATATACCAAAGAAAATCCTCAAAATAATTGCCGGTATAATTATCAGTTTAATAATTTTAATTACGCTGGGATATTTTTTTATACAAACGGAATCTTTCAACAGATGGGCGCTGCAATATACACTCGATGAACTCAATAAAGATTTACAGACAAGAGGTGTTTATATAAATGCAGATTCGATTCAGGGAAATATCCTTGAGGGTTTAATATTAAAAAGAGCCTGCGTAAGTGTGAATGAAGATACACTGTTTTCATTTTCATCTATTGAATTGAAATATGATCTGCGTGGATTGCTTGAAAATGAAATAAGAATTGAAAATTTTAAAATAAACTCTCCCGTAATAAAATTATCAAAAATAAAATATAGTAATGACAGCACTTTGTGGAATATTTCAAAGCTGTTCTCATCATCGAAAGAAAAAGATACATCAGAATCTGTTTTTGACTGGGGTGTTGTTATTGAAAATTTAAAAATTGAGAACGGTGAAATGACTGTCAAAGGACAATCCGATATCGAAACACCTCACTGGCGTTTGCAAAAAGAAAAAATGAAGGAATTTGATTTCAATAATCTCGAAGTGAGAAATCTCGAGCTTGAATTGAACGCACAATACTTTCCTGAATATAAAAATATTAATTTCAGGAATTTGTCTTTCACTACTAATTCGGATTTTAATGTAAGAAAATTTACAATGACTTCCGGCATTGATCATAAGGATTCAATTTCGGAATTGCATTCTTTTGAATTGATCACAGACAGATCAGATATTAAAATTAATGTGGCAAAGATGACAGGCTTCAATCCTTTTGACAGTTCAGCATTTGACAATGTTGAAAATATTAAGGATAAGGATATTGAAGCAGATATTGAGATAAGACAATTCAATTTTGCTGATCTCAAATTTTTTGTGCCATCAGTTGACATGCTCGACAGTACAGTTGGATTGACACTTAATGTAAATGGAAAGTACGGAGATCTTAACATAAACAGGTTAAATCTTGCTCTTCCAAATTCGGAAATAAATCTGTCAGGCAATTTAAAAAAACTCGAAGATGCTGCAAATCTCTATATGGATGTTCATATAAAGGACACAAGAATATTTCCAAAAGATGTTAAGACAATTGTTAAGATCGGCTCGATCCCGGACTACAGTCACATCGGAACAATTTACCCTGATATAATTTTTACCGGAACATACGAAGATTTTTATTCTAAGCTTGATGTAATTACTCCGGAAGGAAATGTTTCAGGACATATTAATATGAATTTACAGGAAAGAAAATACTCAGGCAGTATCGTTGCGGAAAATCTGAATCCGGGTAAAATATTTACAGTTAATTCTTTAAATGGAAAAATAAATGTTGCTGCAGATTTTTCCGGGATTGGTTTTAATACAAATTCAATCAACGCAAATGTAAAATATCAAATGGACCGAAGTAATATTGCCGGATATGATGTACGGAACTCTGCAGGAAACATCAGTTTGGCCGGAAGAAATGCAAAACTTAACATACGTCACAGCTCATCGATTGGAAGCATGCTAGTAAAGGGAAGTATTAATTTTTCCAATCTGAAAAATCCGGGTTACAGATTAAGCGGCAATGTAAGTAATTTAAATATTGCATCTATTACGAAATCAGCTGAAGACAGGAGTAATCTTAATTTTTCTTTCGATATAAACGGAAGTGGAATTACACAGGAAAGTATTAACGGCAATTATAATTTTTCAATCTTGCCTTCTCAATTTGGTTCAATGGAAATTCCTCAAACCCTTCTGACTCTGAATGTCAAAAATTCCGGATCGGAAAATTTAATAGACATTGTTTCAGACATAGCGGACCTCAAAGCCGAAGGGAAATTTAAAATTAAAGATGTTATTAATGCTGTCCGGCATAATGTAGCGGCTGTGTCAGAAAAATTATTAGCAAAATTAAAATTGGATTCCGTTCAAATACCGGAGACAGAGTTAGCTAAGATCGATGATTTTATTTTAAATTATTCTTTAGCAGTTAAAGATTCTGTAAAGACCAACCACCTGTTATTTCCTTTTGATGTTAAGTTTAATGGCCGCTCATCCGGACATTTAGAAAACAATAATGACAGCTTTAGCATTAGTTCAGTTTTTGATATTACTGACTTTGCATATAAAGATACTATGATAGTTCTGAATAATTTTTCTTCCAATGTATTTTATTCAAATGAATATATGAATTCGTCTGCAAATAATTCATTAGAAGGTCTTCAATTAAATTTAAAATCATCAAGTGATAGAGTGATGTATGAAAATTCTTCATTGGATTCAGTCAATGTTCTTTTTAACCTTAATAATTCCGCTGCGGTTTTGACTGCTGAAGTTAAGGATTCAACCCTGTCTGCTTATATAAACGGAATTTTTGATTTAAATGGCGAATCAATTGTATCTACTATCGATAGCTTATCAGTTAAATATGGCAGGTACAATTTCAGGAATTGGGGAAACTGGATGTTTAGTTATATTCCAAATGAGTCAATCAGAATTCAGCAGATGAGATTAGGAAACAAAAATGCTGAAGTGAATATTTACGGAAATTATTCTTTTAGATCTCCAAGTGATATCAGCATTGAAGGGAATGACCTGAGGATAAGGGATTTAGTAGATATATTCTATTCGATTGATTCTTCCCGGGCTGGTAAGAGGTCAAAGTATCCTGTCGAAGGTTTATTAAAGCAGTTGTCGGTAAACTTTAAGGGAACCTTTTCTGATCCCGTGTTGAATTTGATTGTAAATAGTTCTGATTTGAAATATGAAGGAAAACCTTTCGGGACGTTTAATATTAACGGCGGCTATAAAGATGAAAATGCTATACTGGATATTAACCTGATCAATGAAGGCAACAAAGGCAAGCTGACTATAGCAGGAAATTATCCTTTAGAAAATCCTTTGAGAACGGACAGTTCGATTATAAAATTCACAAGCAATCCGGTTTCTCTGAGAGTCAGTGCTGATGAATTTCAATATCAATACTTCCTCAAGTTGATACCCGGCATGCCATCTTTAAGCGGGGTAGCTAACGGAGAATTGGTAGCCGAAGGCACAGCAAATTCTCCTGCTCTGAAAGGATCAATGAAAATCGAAAGAGGCAATTTCTTTTCGGATTTAACCGGTATGAATTACAATTATGATCTTACTGCAAGTGCTGAAAATTCAAAGTTGATAATTAATACACTGAAACTTTACAACGCAGGTGATGAGTCAAGACACATTGATATTTATGGTAACATTGACCTTACAGGCATGAAGCTCAATGATATTGATTTGATGAGCTCAGGGGATATAACAATACTGGATAAAAGTGTTGATCGGAATGAACTCGGAGTTTACGGAAATGTGAATGCAGGCATCGGCTCACCTGGAATTTCCATAAAAGGAAATTTTGAGAGGTTAAAAATATCCGGACAGCTGTTGCTCAGAGATGCTGCTTTAACCTCATTACCTAAAGGCAGGACAGGCTATAACATAAAGAAAGATAATTTTATTTACATTCTGACCAAGCAAGACTCAAATCTTGTGAAAGCAGAAACTCCTATACCTGTTTCGGAAGATGAATATTATAAAGTAGAACCGTTTATGAAGTCAAAATATATTATTGATAAGGAGAAAAGTATTGCAGCAGGATTTCTTGATATCGATGTTGATATTAAGACAGTGAAGAACATCATTGCTGATATAGATTTCAGCAATGCACTCGCAAAACTGAATGGAGAAATGAAAGCAAATTTAAAATTGAAGACAGAAAACAAAGAGCTGAAGGCAACAGGAAGTGTTGAAGTAGTCGGAAATTCATATTTTAAATTCTATAAAGATTTCAAGTTAAAAGACAGCAAGATTATTTTTGACGGTAAGCTTGGTGACCCTTTGCTAAATATACAGGCAGTACATACCGGTACAAAAGTATCGGAACAATACGGCAATTCGGCAAGCACTGAAGTTCAGGTAAAGCTGACAGTCACGGGCAGAGCGAGCGAACCTAAATTAAAGTTATCATTAATAGAAAACGGTTCAGAGATGACAGGTCCCAATGTACAGACTGATGCTGTCAGCTATCTTTTGTATGGTAAGTTTAAAAGTGAGCTCACTGAATCCGAAAGAACGTCAGTCGCAGCAGCCGTTGGAGCTGCATACATTTCCTCATATGTCATGGATGTAATGGCAGAAATTTTCCCGATATTAAGTGATGCGACATTTACAGTCGGGGACAAGCCTATGAAAGAACTGAAAAATTTTGAATTTTCTGTCGACTATCCTTTAAATAATATTTTACAGCTCAATCTTCCCGAGACCTTGATGATGCAGTTTTTCAGGGAAGAGCTGGATGATAATTTCAGTACGACGCAATCTACTATGAATACCGGCATGAGACTTATCTATAAAATAAAATTTTAATTTGGTTGAGCAGGTTGAGTGTGTTAAGTAGTTGAGTGGTGTTAAGTACGTTAAGGTTGAGTAGTTAAATAGATTAAGCAGATTGAGTAGGGATTTGAGAAACAAGGACTCAACTACTCAACTACTCAACTACTCAACTACTCAACTACTCAACTACTCAAC
>CAYNTN010000185.1:0-7403 GCA_964399995.1 uncultured Ignavibacteriaceae bacterium | reverse complement strand
TAATAAAAACATTTAAGAACAAAGCATTATTTCTTTCAACGGGTGTTTTTACTTTTTTAATTTTATTTTTGCCGGCAATTTCAAATTATAAAAATTTTACAGGTTGGATTCATAATTTAATTTTTACTAATAAGATTCATGGAACAATGGACAGAGAACCTTTTAGCAGTTCGCTGTACATTGGTAATATTCTTTCAGTTTTTGAACAGGATAAAATCCTGCTGATAGTTTATTTTTTAATGCTGATTAGTATAATCGCAGGTTATTCCATCCGGAAAAAAGCACCGGAAAATTTGCAAATGAAAAAAAATTATCTGGTTTTGATTTCAATATTCATTGCGGTTACTTCTCAAATTCTAATCATAACAAAAAACTATGTCCCGTGGACACAGTATTATTTAATACCTTCATTTATTTTGCTGATATCAGGTCTATGTGTTTCGGTTTCAATATTTTTAGAAGTTCTAAAAAAATATTTTCAGCATGTAACTTTAAATCAAATTTACATTCTATGTACAGTGGTATTGGCAGGTTTCGCTGGCATGTTAATTTCAAATACATACAATGAAGCGGTCCAATACCGGGACGAAGCGTATAAAGTCAGAAATATGATAAAGAATGATTATAGAAATGAATTTGTGATTCCAAGCTTAATGACTGCTAACGATGAATGTGCATTAGCATACATGGTGTTTAATGATTATGGCGGCAGTAACAATAAAAAATATATGGATTTACTTGCAGGAATGCTTGATGCTGAAATCTATTATCTGGCCAGGAGAGATAGTTTTTTTACAGTTCCGGAGAATGTCAATATCGAAATGGAAATTCGTAAGCATAAGAAAATCGTTTTCCAGTTTCATAGTATTTTATCTCCTCTTAAAGAATTCACGGATTTTCTTAAAAAACGATATAACATAAATTGCATAAAGGAAAAAGAAATTTTAACAAATAAGAATGGTGAATCAATCTATGAGATTGAAATAAAATAAAACGGATTTTTATTTTTACTAAACAACAAATGAAAAATTTTGCAGATGATAATGTTCTGAAGATTAATGCAAATGCAAATTAAATTTTAATTTCAATTTTCTTCTTTCAGATTTCTAAGCATCAATAGCTCTGTAGCCCTGTGCGGTTCTTTGTTTTTAAAAAGAATATTATGAACCTGATTAGTGATAGGAAGCTCAATATTAAGATCTTTTGACAATTCAAATGCGGACTTTGTAGTTGCGACTCCTTCTGCCACCATCTTCATTTCTTTCAGAATGGTGGTAAGTTTTTTTCCTTTACCGATCTGCTCGCCGACGCTTCTGTTACGGGAATGCACAGATGCACAGGTAACAATCAGGTCACCTATTCCGGATAAACCGAAGAATGTTTCTTTCTTAGCCTTAAGTTTCAGACCTAATCTCATAATTTCGTTTATGCCTCGTGTCATGATTGCGGCTTTTGTATTGTCGCCAAAACCCGCGCCGTCTGAAATTCCGGCTGCAATAGCAATTACATTTTTCAACGCTCCGCCTACTTCCGTTCCTGTCAGGTCATCGTTTCTGTATACTCTGAAATAATTATTGGAAAATACTTTTTGCACGACTTTTGTTTTTGAACTGTCTTCCCCGGCACAAACTACGGCAGTAGGGATCTTTTTTGAAACTTCTTCTGCATGCGACGGACCGGATAAAGCAAGCAGGTTCTTTTTCTTAACCTTCCGGAATAAATCAGACAGTATATCTGAAACTAAGTAGTAGGTTTTATTTTCTATTCCCTTAGATACGCTTACTAAAATGGAATCTTTAAAATCATAATTACTTAATGGAGATAAGCTGTTTCTTATGAACTGGGTGGGAGTTGCAATTACAATTAAATTTTTTTTATGTGCTGCAAATTCAAGATCATTCGTAATTGAGATGGGACGTGGAATTTTTATTTTTGGAAGGTAATAGAAATTTTCTCTGTATTCTTTCAGAGTTTTTGCATATTCGGGATTGAATTCCCAGAGAGTAACATCAAATCCGTTTTCATATAATAAAATCGCAAGAGTCGTACCCCAGCCTCCGGCACCAAGCACTGCGATCTTCATTTGAATTTATGATTTCGTGAAAGGAGCTTTGATCTTAAATATTCTAATGAGCCATAGCTTTTCAAACCTGTTCTCGTTTCCGTAAAGAAGGCGTTTTATATTTTCGCGATGATTGTAAATCAAAAGAAGTGATACGCCTATGCTGAAAAATATTAAAGTATTATATCCGTAAATATCTACTTTGAATAAATTTTCCCTGGTAAACATTATGACCGGAAAAATGAATGAAGCAACTATGGAACCCAGTGAAATATAACCCGAAGACAAAACCGTAAGAATAAAAAAACCAACGCTGATGCCCACATCTACAGGTGAAAGTGAAATCAGCATTCCAAGAGCTGTGTTAATTCCCTTACCACCTTTGAAATTAACAAAAACTGAAAATGTGTGACCGAGAACAGCGCTTATTCCTGCGATTATTTTTAAAACCGTTATATCCTCAAACGGGGTGTAATTTGTGAAAGGTAAATTATGATAGAAAAAATTTGTAACTACTAAAACTGCTATTAAACCTTTTGAAATATCAATTACCTGAACTAAAATTCCGAGCGGAATTCCAAGGACACGGAATGCATTAGTAGAACCGAGATTACCGCTTCCGTAATTTCTGATATCAATATGTTTAAAGAGCTTCCCTACAATTAACGCCGATGGAATTGAGCCTATAAGATAGCTCGTAACAATTATTCCCAATAAATTTAACATATACAAACTTAATTGTTAAAGATTTAAAAAGAAATCCAAACTTAGTAAGTTAGTAAAGTTTGTAAAGTTTATAAAGTTTGTAAAGTATGTAAAGTTTATAAACTTTATAAACTTTACTAACTTTACAACAAACTTTACAAACTTTACGAACTTTATAAACTTTATAAACTTTACTTGGCTATCTTCCTAAAATTTCTTTTCTGGTTTTCAGAAGATTTTTAGCATATCCTTCTTCTAATTCATAAACCTGATTGTCACCTGTGACCTGCAGCAGGTATTTTACCGGAGTACCTTCAATTTTAAGAAAATTCAGCTCAGACTTATTGCCCCAGTCAATAATTACTGTTTCGTCAAAGTTTGTCTGATCGGATAAAGTTGTATCTTTAAAACCAGTAGTGGAAAAACTTGCAAGCAAGTTTAGAATTCCGTCAAAAGCCGTTCCAACCGAATCCTGACCAATAAAGTATTTACCTGCAGAATCTTTCTGAACTGTGAATTTTTCCGATGCAGAAATAAATTCCATCGAATTAACAGCCTGTTTAGGAATTGATAAAATGCTTTTGTCTTTCCACTCATCCAGAGAGGTTTTAAAATAATTATTTTTATCAATACCGTCGGCAAGATAAATATTATCGGAATCCGGTTTCTTTAAATAACACAACGTGCCGCCTCCCGGTGCAGGTTTACCCAACAGAAATGTTCCTTTCGGTGTACCGGCTTCAAAAACAGTTACTTCAGACTGCTCAGTTTCATTAAATCCGTAATTTTCTTTCTTTGAAGGATTTGTTGAAACAATGCTTTCAAGTTTCACATTCTTTAAGCCAGACACAATGTTTTCCACATAAGAGCTCACTGTTCTGTATTGAAACGGTGAATCAACTCTCCATTCACCGGTAGCCTTTGACAGTACAATATTGCCGGATGAATTTTTAATTTCTATTTTATCAACCCTAGCGGAATCCAGGTCAAATAATTTCTTTTCAGTAAACTTATAACTCGATGTCTTCTCACCTTTGTCTGATGTTAAAAAATACGCAGCTATTACAAGCACTGCGAATATTCCTAAATATATAAATGTTTTACTTTTCATTTAATGAGATAATTGAGATAGTTTAGATTGTTTTATTTCATTTGTAAATTTTTCTTTTTCTGTTTCCTTTGATTCCATTTATACAAGCCAATGATTAATACTAATACCGGCGGAAATATCAGATTAAAGTATTTTAAAAATTTCTTTGTGCTGTCCGAAGTCTCTTCAATCGGAGATTCAGAAGAAGTCTTTGTTCTTATCACCGCAAGTCCGACATCATCCATAAGATAATCAACAAGGTTTACAAAAAAAGTTATGTTTTCTCTCGGCGGTTTATTCTCTTCATTTGCAAAATCACCGTCACCAATAACTACTAATTTTACTTTATCACTAGCCGTTTCATTCAGACGCTGACCGGTAAATGGAAGCCATCCCTGAGCAGTATCAGTCGGCATTTCCCGGTTTTCATAAAGACTTTTGAACTTACCGGTATATATTCCTCCGACAGTAAATCCTTTCTGGTTAAACAAAGTATCAGCCGATTGTTTGGTCATGCTCTGAAACTGCTCAAGATTCAGAAAGAAAAAGCCTGCTGCTTCACCAGATCTGTCAGAAGTAATAAGCAGAGGTTCGACTTTTATATTTTTCGAAGCAGTTGAATTTGTATCAAGTGAACTTACAAAGGTTAATACTACGCTCTTGATGTTTTGAAACGCCGGATTGTTTCTGGCAATATTTGTTATAACCGGAAAATACGGATAATTAACTGAAATCGGGAAACCTATTTGCGACTGAACCTGGACCTGGGAACACTGCAAATCTCGTATCAGATCAGTTTTTATTTGGATACCATACTGAAACAGAAAATCATCAAGGTTAAGTTTGATTTCATTTCCCATGACAATCTGCTGCTGGAAATTGGGTTCTATTTTGTTGATCAAAAAAGCTACATTGCCGCCGCTCATTATGAACTGGTCAATCTTGAATTTTTCACTTTCATTAAATGGCGTCTTAGGTGCCATAATAATAAGACATCCGAAAAGTGGATCAATTGCTTCAACTGTTTTTAAATCTACAGGAACAGGCTCGTACTGATCACTAAGAATAGTATTTATCTGAGTCAGCTTTGAAAGTTCGACTTCGCCCTGCCCGGTCAGGAATCCAACTTTTCTCCGGACAGTCGTATTCATCTTTTTAATAAGACTAGTAATTTCATATTCAAGATTATCCGCAGACTGTACTACCGGAATTGTTTCCTGCTTCCCTCCGTACAAAAACACAAGTCCAAGATACGCCCTTTTTACTTCAAGCTTATCATTGTCCATTGCCTGTATCTGAACCGGCTGAATGCCGTACTTCTGAGCTTCCTTATCGAGTTCATTTCCCTCACCCTCACCGCTTGAAGTCGGATTCAGAAATTCATAATTTAAATTTCCGTTTGAGTAAGAACGGTAATCATCAAGAATGTCCTGAACCTGCCTTCTCAGATTATTATAAGGAGGAGGAAGATTATCACTGAAATATGCTTTTACAAGAAGCTTGTCATCAAGATTGGCAACAATGTCCTTACTGACAGGCGACAGGGTATAACTCTTATTTTTTGTCAGATCTGCTCTTGTGAAAACTCTTTTAGCAATTACATTAATCACAACTATAATCCCGATTATGATTGCTACTTTTATTAATATATCTTTCTTGTTCATTTTAACTTTTTTTCAGCTAAATTTAAAAAATGCTTGGAATAAAAGATGTTATGACCATCTTCTGCTTTCTAACGATGTCTTAGTCAGCAAAATGAAAATTGTAATGCCGCTCAGATAATATATAATGTCTCTTGAATCAATTACACCGCGGGCAATATTACCAAAATGATAATCAATACTAATGTATTCAAGTATTGATGCAATCGAAGTAGGTAGGAACATCAGGATTTTATTGAGCAAAAACAGAGCAAATACGATAAGGAAACTTATTATAAATGCAACCACCTGATTCTCGGTAAGGGACGATGCAAAAAGTCCTATGCTTATATATATGCCGCTCATGAATAATAATCCGATGTAAGCTCCAACGATTGCGCCTGTGTCAATCTTTCCCAAAAATGTCAGACTGATTACATAGATCAGAGTGAAAGCAAGAGCAATGGCTGTCAAGGTCAGCGCTGCTAAAAATTTTCCCAATACTATGTCCAAATCGGATATCGGCTTTGTAAGAAGCAGCTCTATAGTTCCGGTCTTTTTTTCCTCCGAAAATGATCTCATTGAAATTGCAGGTATAAAAAATAAAAATATGAACGGAATTATGTCGAACACATTTCTCATGGTTACTACTCCGCTTAAAAAAAGACTGCTGGTAAAAAACCATCCGGTTATTATTAAGAACACCACCAAAACTATGTAAGCAATAGGTGAATTAAAATATGACCTGAGTTCTTTTCTGAATATTGTTAGTATATTTTTCATTGATTATTATATTCTCTTATTTTGATGTTGTTAATTGTCTGAAAATATCTTCGAGTGATGTTTCTTCCTGATGCAAGCCAAGTAAAACCATATTCATCGAAACTATCTTTCTGAATATGTCTTCACGCGCATCAAAACCCTTGCTGCCGGAAATTTGGAAATGAATTGTGTTGTCGTCTTCCTTGGAAATTCTTGCTTTTTCAATGTTTCGTATTGATGACATTGCCCTGAGAACAAGCTCTTTGTCAATTGAATCTTTTTTCAAAATTAAATTGATCTCAACCTGTCCCTTGAACTTGTTTTGAAGAGTATCAGGCGATCCGTCGGCTACTATCTCTCCCTTATTTATAATCAGCACTCTGTCACAGGTAGCTTCAACTTCCTGCAAAATGTGTGTGGAAAGAACCAGTGTTTTTTCTTTCCCGAGATGCTTTATGAGTTTTCTGATTTCAATAATCTGATTCGGATCAAGTCCTGAAGTCGGCTCGTCCAGAATCAGAACTTCCGGCTCGTGAATCATTGCCTGTGCTAATCCTACTCTTTGTTTGAATCCTTTCGAAAGTTCACCGATATCCTTGTGCTGCACATCACCCAGCCCGCAAATATCAACCATCTTCTTAATGGATTTTGTAATGTTCGCTTTTGGCACCGATTCAAGCTCCGCTGCAAATTCAAGATAATCCAACACATTCATATCGAGATAAAGAGGATTCGCTTCCGGAAGGTAACCGATCTTTCTTCTTACATCCATTGAATTCTCTTCAGTATCAAGTTCATCTACATAAACCTTTCCTGATGAAGGAGTTAGATATGTTGTGATCATCTTCATCGTAGTGGATTTTCCAGCACCGTTTGGTCCCAGGAAACCTACTATCTCTCCGGTATTAATTTCAAACGAAACATCCTTCACTGCAGCCTGCTGCCCGTAATACTTCGTTAAGTTTTCTGTTTTTATTGACATGTTTTTTTAAAAAGTAATTTCAAAAATAATTTTTCTGAAAAAAAAATTCAAACCAAAATAATTAGTAATTACTAATTACTAATTACAGACTTCTGAAAAACCAACCTGCCATGTCATTCCCGCGTGCTCCTGGCGGGAATCCAATCAACAAAATGTTATTTT
>CAYNTN010000184.1:0-7449 GCA_964399995.1 uncultured Ignavibacteriaceae bacterium | reverse complement strand
GAAGGGAACGACCTTTTTCAAAGCCGTTCCGGTATGAGCATATTCAGGAGGTTTTGTTTTAAAGCACTAATTTGTACGGTAAATCAAAATGATAAGTTTTTTAATGCTGATATACACCGGATCTAAGTTTCTGATTTTCATTAATGCAACTGCTCTTTATAAAATTCCCGTAAAAAATTCTATTCTATGACAATATTATTTTTGTTAAGTTTAAAAAAAATATTTACTTCATTCGTAACAATTATTCTTCTGTATCGAAAAAGTACTTACTTCAGATTTTTAAAATTAATTTTATTGAGTCATGAAAAAAATTATTTATACACTATTTTTTGTTTTAACCTGCTCAACGTTAAGCGCTCAGCTTGGTAATAATAACATGTATCTTTTAAGAAATATCAATTCTTATCCTGTCCCGCCGCAATTCGGGGCTCCCTGGGATTATGCTGCTATCTGGGGATATGTTGCTCCTGATGGTAAGGAGTATGCTATACTGTGCTGCGCTTTAGGAACTGCTTTTTACAATATTACCGATTCTGCGAATATACACGAAGTTGATTTTTTTCCTGTCCAGATAAATGTATCGAATCCTGACCAGGGAAATTTATGGCGGGAAGCAAAGGTGTATTCACACTATGCTTATGTTGTCTCTGAAGCCGATACAAGCGGAGTTGAAATTTTTAACCTTCAGTATCTTCCGGATTCTGTCGTTTATGTCAAAAAATTTCTTGCGACGGGGCATCGTTCAACTCATTCCATTTCACAGGAAGGTCAGTATCTTTACCTTAATGGTTCTAATTCCTCTTTCGGACAGGGAGTCGCTGTACTTGATCTCGCCGACCCGGTAAATCCGGTTCTGAGGGGAAAGTGGAATACAAGGTACGTTCACGACTGCAGAGTTCTGAGAGATACTATTTTTGCAATGAACATAAACGACGGAAATATCACTGTAATTGATGCCAGAAATAAAGACAGCTTAAGAACAATTACACAGTGGATGAATCTTCCTAATCCTTCTCCGCACAATAATGCATTAACCAAAGACAGAAAGTATCTGTACTCAACAGATGAAGTAGGAGCTCTTCCTAGATTATTAAAGGTCTGGAATATTCAGGATCTTTCAAATGTAACGCAGGTCACGACATGGCAGCCGTCAAGTATTACAACATCAATTGTTCATAATGTGGAAATTTACGGAGACACTGCTGTGATCGCACATTATACAGCCGGAGTCCGTGTGCTTAATATTTCTAATCCAACACAGCCGGTAGAAATAGCATGGTATGATACTTACCCTGCAAACAATGGAAATACATATACCGGATGCTGGGGAGTTTATAAATTTCCTTCGGGAAAGATCGCAGCATCGGATATGAGAACAGGTCTGTATGTTTTAAAAGTAGGAACCTCGGTTGGTATAAATGAAAATAACAATTTTGCTAATGACTTTAGGCTGGAACAGAATTATCCGAATCCCTTCAATCCTGTAACAATTATTCGTTACTCTATTCCGTCAGATGTCAGAGGTCAGACGTCAGATGTAAAACTTGTTGTTTATGATATTCTTGGAAATGAAGTGGCAACTCTAGTTAATGAAAAGCAAAATGCCGGAAGCCATTCGGTTGAATGGGATGCCGTTAACTATCCCAGTGGTATATACTATTACAGAATATTCTCAGGAAATTTTACTGATACAAAGCAGATGATATTGGTGAAGTGAGTATTGAGCATTGAGTACTAGTAAGAGCTGTGAGAAATTCCGCAGCTCTTTATTTTTTAGGAATAAAATAATTCAGCATTTTATAAATAAGCTTTGCTGTAAGAAAATCGGGGTAAGGAAAATCTTTGCGTGGTGAAAGTTCGACTACATCAAACCCGACTACTTTCTTTTTTTCACCGAGCTGCTTCAACAGTTTCATGGTCTCGTCCCAGTAGAAGCCGTTTGGTTCTGGTGTACCGGTTGAAGGCATTATAGACGGATCAAAATAATCCACGTCAAAAGTGATGTAAACATTTTCTTGCAGAGTTTCAATAACTTTTGCCTGCCAGTCATTTCCATATTTTCCATTTCTTATTTCAAATGCATAAAAAGTTTTAATGTTATTCTTTTTTATGAAATCATATTCCTCTTTACACTGAGCTCTGATTCCGACTTGTGTGATTGAAGTTGTAAACTCAGCTACTCTCGCTGCAAATGATGCGTGCGAATACTTTGAACCTTCATATTCCATCCGCAGATCGGAATGCGCATCAAAATGGAGTATGGACAAGTCTTTATATGAATCAAAGTGAGCCTGTATCGGTGCGGTTGAAATTGAATGTTCGCCTCCAAGTGTTACCACAAATTTTTTATCATCAATCAATCTCTTAACATTTTCATAAATCAAATCCAGGGCTTTCTTTCCTTTTTTATCTTTGAATTCGACAGGATGAAGCGAACAAATTCCATTTCCTTTTTCAAAGCAGAGTTCGCGTTCAAGCTCTTCATCAAAAAATTCCACATAATGTGAAGCGTCTAATATTGCCTTCGGACCTTTGGATGTCCCCTTGCCGTATGATGTCGTCTGTTCGTAAGGAACAGGAAGTATCGCAATCAGCGAATTATTATAATTGGAATACTCTTCTTCTATTGCAAGAAAATTATTTTTTATGCCATAATATTTTATTTTATCCTTCAAAGGATATTTTTAATTGATTTTATATTCGGTGACATCAAAAAGCTCTTTCAGCTTTTCAATGACTTCATGTTCCTTAGGTTGAGTAATATTGTCTGATGGCTTGTTCTTTGCGTCGATTTTATTTGCAGCTTCCTTTGATTTGTCCGGTTTTTCATCAACTGATGTATCTTTGTCTAATACCTCCGCTTCAGGCTTAATTTCATTATCATCATTCTTATTATTGGCTTCATAATTCAATTTATTTATACTCTCTTTTATTTCAACTTCATAGGTCTCATTCTTATCATTAGAATCATAGTTTGAAATCAGACTTTTTTTTTTAATGCTTCCATCTCTGACAGAATAACTGATAAATCCACAACCTCCGAATTCAGCCGGCAAAGCTCGGCTAATATTGACTCAAAAAGTATTTTTTGATTGGAAGAATATTTAAATCTGTTCTCAGCTTCGAATAATACTTTCATCATTCTTGCTATCTGCTCATCAGAAAAATTCTTTGCTTCGTTTACATACTTTTCCCTGACAGAATCAGACTCATCCAGCAATTCCACATTCCCCGTTGACTTTACTATCATTAAATCTCTGAAATGCTCTGTGATTCCGTTAAAGAATGTCTGAAGATCAAATCCCTGTTCATTGAGTTTGCTGAAATAAGTCAGAATTTCCTTCGCATTCCCTTCTCTTATATTTTTGGAAATATTAAAATAAATTTCCTTATCCGGAATGTTTAGAAAATTCTTCAGTTCCTCATATTTAATTTTATCACCGCAGAATGAAACCGCCATGTCAAATATTCCCTGCGCATCTCTCAACGCGCCGTCACCAAGCTTTGAAATAAGAAACAACGACTCATCATCAATTTTAACTTTCTCTTCTTTGGCAATGGCTTTAATGTTTTCAGAAATTTCCTTTATCTTGATCCTCACCAGAGGAAATCTCTGGCACCTGCTGACTATTGTAGCTGGAATCTTCTCAGGATTAGTTGTAGCCAGTATGAAAATCAGATACTCGGGCGGCTCTTCGAGAATTTTCAGCAGTGCGTTAAAAGCCTGCTGTGTGAGCATGTGAACCTCATCTACAATGAAAAATTTATACTTCCCTTTAATCGGAAAAAACTTTGCTGCATCCTGTATCGCTCGCACATCATCTATGCCTCTGTTTGAGGCTGCATCGAGTTCGAATACGTCCGGATGATTTCCATTGGTTATTTCCAGACACGAGTCACACTTGTTGCATGGTTCACCGTCTTTCATATTCGGACAGTTCAGCGCTTTTGCAAAAATTCTTGCTATAGTTGTTTTACCTACTCCTCTCGGACCGCTCAGCAAATATGAATGCGCAATCTTTTTTGAAATGATTGCATTCTTTAATGTCTGAGTTACAAACTCCTGAGAAGCTACATCAGAGAATTTTTGCGGACGGTACTTTCGTGCTGATACTTTATATGATGACAAAATTCTATTTTGAAAAGATTTTCATTAATATTTCCAATACTTTGTTTTGAATTTCAACATTAACATCTCCCAGCTTTCTTATTAATCTTCTTTTATCAATTGTTCTGATTTGATCAAGTACAATTTGACCTGTTTTGTTTTTGAATTTACAATTTACTCGGGTAGGATAACTCTTTTTAACGGATGTTAATGGTGCAACTATAAGAGTGTTGAGATTATTATTTATTTCGTCAGGAGAAATAATAAGGCAAGGTCTGGTCTTTCTAATTTCGGACCCTATAGTCGGATCTAAATTAATCAGATAAACTTCAAATCTTTTTCCTACCATTTCCACTCTTTTTCATCCCACCCGGAAAGATTAATTCCGTCATCATCTATCATTGAGTTTTCCTTTAATGACCTTGCTTTTTTAAAAGCTTCATCCCAGCCTGACCTTTGATTATGCTCAGACGATATTACTATTTCGTTTTCTCTTAGCTCTATGTTTAAGTCACCGTTTAGCCTGCATTGCTCTAACATTGTCTTGGGAATTCTAACACCTCTTGAGTTTCCGATTTTTATTAGCTGTATTTTCATAATTACAAAGTAATTACGCTGATAATTTATTGCAATATTAATTTTTACCCTTCTGACTTTTGAAGTTTGTCAGCTGAAGTCTTTACGTTGACATCTGACGTTTCGCGTCTCACTTCTTAAAAACAACCTTCTTATCCTTAAACACATACTTGATCCCATCCTCAACTTTCTCTACCGGAATTATCTTCAGCTTATCCAATATCTCCTTCTGTATTTCAACAAGATCTTTCTCATTATCTTTTGGAATAAGAACTGTTTTAATTCCACTCCTTACAGCAGCAAGCAGCTTCTCATTCAATCCTCCGATCGGCAAAACATTTCCTCTTAATGTAATTTCACCTGTCATTGCTACATCACTTCTAACAGGACTCTTTGTAATCGCTGAAAGCATTGCCATTATCATTGTAATACCTGCAGATGGTCCGTCTTTTGGTATTGCTCCTTCAGGCAAATGAATGTGAATCTCTTTTTCTTTGAAAAATGTTTCCGGAATTTTAAACTGCTTTGCATTTGATTTAATATAAGAAAATCCCGCCTGTGCGGATTCTTTCATGATATCACCGAGTTTCCCCGTAAGAATGAATTTGTTCGCTCCTTTCATTATTGTCACATCTACATTAAGTATGTCACCGCCCATTGATGTCCATGCAAGTCCTATCACTGAACCTATCTTGTCTTTTATTTTATCATCAGCGATCTTCTGCTTGTATTTCTGGACACCTAAAAATTTCTCGACTAGCTCATCGCTGACAATTATTTTTTTCTTATATTTTTCTTTATCGATGTTTTCTACAATCTCTCTTGTCGTTTTCCTGATAACCGATGAAATCTCTCGTTCAAGACTTCTGACCCCGGCTTCCCTTGTGTATTCCTGTACAATTTTCATTATTACTTCATCCGGAAATTCAATCATATCCGGAGTCAGACCGTGCTCAGCTATTTCTTTCGGAATGATGTGCCTCTTTGCTATCTGAACTTTCTCAAAGTCCAGATAACTCCGCATCTCTATTATCTCCATTCTGTCTAACAATGGCAAAGGAATATTATAATAAACATTTGCAGTAGTAATGAACAATACATTGGAAAGATCATAATCAACATCAAGATAATGATCATTGAAAGTAGTATTCTGCTCCGGGTCGAGAACTTCAAGCATCGCGCTCGAAGGATCTCCTCTGAAATCATTGCTCATCTTGTCAATCTCATCTATCAATACAACCGGATTAACACTTCCCGATTTTTTCATTGCCTGTATGATTTTCCCCGGCATAGAACCTATGTAAGTTCTGCGGTGACCGCGGATCTCCGCTTCATCTCTTACACCACCGACTGATATTCTTACAAAATTTCTTCCCAATGCTCTTGCTATGGATTTCCCCAATGAAGTTTTTCCCACACCCGGAGGTCCCACAAAACAAAGTATCTGACCTTTCGGAGATTTACGAATGTCTTTGTCGTGAAGCAGTTTCAATACCGCCATCAACTCAAGTATCCTGTCTTTCGCTTTATCCAATCCGTAATGATCTTCATCAAGTATCTTCTTTGCATTTGAAAGATCAAAATTGTCATCAGTAAATTTATTCCACGGCACCGACACCATCCAGTCGAGATAATTTCTGATTACCGAATAATCAGGAGACATTGTCGGCATCTTCTTCAGCTTATTGAACTCTTCATTAGCCTTTGCCATTACGGGTTCTGGCATTCCGCTCTTATCTATCTGTTCTTTTAGTTTTATCAATTCAGGGTCTGTCTCAGTTCCTTCCCCGAGTTCATCCTGTAAAATTCTTATCTGCTCCTGTACGATGAACTTCCTCTGATTCTTTTGCATCGTCTGATATATTTTTGCATCAATCTCTTTCTCTACATTTAATACTTCCATCTCCGAACCAAGCAAATACAGCACTTCATAATATTGTTTGTGCAGATCAGTTATCTCAAGTATCTGCTGCTTTTTATGTACGTCAGCATTAATTGTTGATGTAATGTAATAAAGCTTCCTGTCCGGCTCTTTAATATTTTCATAAGCTACTAATGTCTCCTGCGGGATCGAACGGTTTGTATGGACATAATCAGTAAAAAGTTTTGTCGCCTGCCTGATAAGCGCTTCCAGTTCAGTGTCTCGTTTTACAGGAACATTCCGGATTGTAATATCTGCCGAAATATAATTTTCATTGTAAAACTTTTCGATCTTCGCCGTTACGAGTCCGTCAACCAATACTTTTATCAGTCCGTTCGGGAGACGCAATACCTGTATGATCTTCGCTACTGTTCCGGTCTTGTATAGATTTTCAAACGTCGGCTCTTCTATCTTATCATCAAGCTGTGTGATAAGTAAAATGAATTTATCTTTCTCTATGGATTTATTGATTGACGCAATAGATGATTCCCTGCCTGCTAAGATAGGAAACATCATATAAGGGAAAACTACAATATCCTTTAAAGGAAGCACCGGTAATTTTGTCGGAATGGAGCTTTTTAAATCGGGTATTTGAGATTGATTCTCGTAAATGACTTCGGTTGAAGCTTCACCGTTATCCGGATTATTCTTAGAAAATTCTTTTTTCTCTTCTTTATTTTTTGCCATGTTAAATTAAATTCTTTAGTATAAATAAATATAAATTTACTCTTATATAGTTTCAATCCTAAACAAGCTACGAGTAACTAATTTCAAATTACAAATTTCGGGTTACTCAGTTACAACTTAACTTCTGCGCAAAATGGTAAGAATATTATTCAATAAA
>CAYNTN010000183.1:0-7470 GCA_964399995.1 uncultured Ignavibacteriaceae bacterium | reverse complement strand
CGATTGACGATTCACGATTCACGATTGACGATTCACGATTCACGATTGACGATTCTAAAACTGATTACGGTAACGATACGCACTCATCCCTATTCCCATCATTACTAAAAATGACAGCAATGACGACAATCCGTAACTCATCATCGGCAGCGGAATTCCTATCACCGGCATTATGCCTATTGTCATTCCGACATTTATAACAAGATGGAACAATATTATACTCGAAAATCCTATGCATGCGATACTTAAAAACTTATTCTTTGTCAGATATGCGTTATTAACAAGCTGAAAAATTATTATCATATACAGGAGCAATATAAAGACCGATCCCACGAATCCGAACTCTTCACCTATCATACAGAAAATAAAATCGGTCCATTGCTCGGGTATAAACTTAAGCTGTGTCTGTGTCCCTTGCAAAAATCCTTTACCAAACAATCCTCCGCTGCCAATTGCAACCTTAGACTGAATCACATTATATCCGCTGCCAAGCGGATCGGTAGTAGGATCAAATAATGCGTTGATACGGTTCTGCTGATACGGCTGAAGTTTGTGATACAGTGAGTCAAAAGAATAACCTATTATTAAATTAATTACAATTATTCCCAGTGCAACAAATATGTTTCTTTTGAACAGCAAAAGTATTATCCCCACTATTATAATAGACGCAATAAAGTAACTCATTCCGAAAAATGCTCCGAGCACAACTAAAACAGGTGATATTATGATAAACAAAACATAAGGTGAAAGACCTGCCCAGAATAAAACGGGAAGTATCAAAGAAAGAAAAACCAGAGACGTTCCCATATCCGGTTGACGCATAATCAACACTACCGGGATCAAAACCAATGCACAGGCTTTTATAAATTCAAGTGGCTTGTTTACATTTCTGAATCCGTCCTCACTTTGAGAAAGAAAATTAGCTAAAGCCAGTATAGTTGCAATTTTTGCAAACTCCGAAGGCTGAATTCCGAATCCTCCCATGCTGAACCAGCTCCTGGAACCGGAGATTTTCTTTCCTATGATCAGAACCAGTACCAGAAGAACTATAGAAATTAAGTAAAATACATAAGATGATTTTGCAATAAAACGGGGTGGGATATAGCTTATTAACAGCATTAAAAATATTCCGATAATCGAAAAACTTAACTGCTTGGAAAAATAATCGGCTCCGCTTGTATATGTTGCACTGAATATCGCCAGCAAACCGGATATCACAACTGCTATCGTAACGATAAGCAGCAACATATCTATTCTCTCAAAAAAATTTCTTTTCATTCTAATTTAAAAACTATCAATTATCAATTATCAATTATCAATTATCAATTATTCATTATTCATTGCTAATCCTGTCCGCCGCTTACTGTCTTTATTACTCCGTCTGTTCCGTAACTTTCACCTCCAAGGTATCTTAACATTAAAGCACCTGCTGCCGGAGCTCCGAAAGACGCTCCCCATCCTTCATTTTCGCCAAGAACACAAATTGCTATTCTCGGATCTTCATATGGTGCAAAGCCGACAAACCATGAGTGATTTTTCCCGGAAGAGTTTTGCGCTGTGCCGGTTTTTCCGCAAAGTGTAAAATCTTCGGATTTTATTCCCCTTGCTGTTCCGTTTCCGTTAACCACCAGATACATTCCTTTTCTGACTGCATCATAATAACTTTGTGGCATGTCAATTCTTCTTTTCTCAAATTTAATTTCCTCATCTGGAGAATTATTATTGTTGATTATTTTTGAAACGAAATGTGGCTGACAATAAAGCCCGCTCATTGCTATTGCAGCTGTATAGGCGACCATCTGAACAGGTGACACTCCAAGCTCTCCCTGTCCGATTCCAAGACTTACCAACAGACCTTGTGTCCATTTGTTTTCTCCATACCTCTTATTCAGATATTCCTTTGAAGGCAATAAACCCGATGTTTCATTTGGAATATCAATTCCCGTTTTCGAACCGAATCCAAAAAGCTTTCCATACTTATGATAGTTATCTATTCCTATCTGCAGACCGAGTTTATAATAAAACGTATTTGCTGAAACTTCAAGTGCGCGGATAACATTAATGTTACCATATGAACCATGATCTTCGAAAGTTCTGTTGCCGTAAGTAAACGAACCGGGACAATTTATTGTAGACGTAGTCGTAATTTCACCAGCACCTAAAGCTGCCATTGACATAAGCATTTTCCATGTGGAGCCGGGCGGATACTTTGTCTGAATTACCCTGTTGAATAAAGGTTTCTCCGGATCATTTACAAGAGCAGAAAAAACTTTTGAATCCGTCGTTCCCGAAAACAATGACAAATCAAAATCAGGCTTTGAGACAAAACATAAAATTTCTCCGTTACGGGGATCAACTGCAATAATGGCTCCCCTTTTATCTGTCATTATCTTTTCTGCATACTCCTGCAGATCTTTATCCATTCCCAGTATTAGATCAGCCCCGTTCACCGGAGGAATGTCATTCTTCCCGTCATTTAATCTTCCTAACTCCCGTCCCTTTACATCAACAGTAATGAATTTATATCCTTTCACTCCCCTTAAATAATTTTCATAAGTCGCCTCAAGTCCGCTCGATCCCACAACATCGCCCTGGTTATAATAATCACCTATCTGTTTTTTCAGACCTTTTTCAGATATCTCACTTGCATATCCGAATGAGTGTGATCCCCTGAAATTGTTAGGATAATATCTTATGGCATCTGTCTGATAATCTACTCCCGGAAGCCTTTCTCTGTTCTCCGCGATAAATGATATAACCTTAAAATCAACATCCCTTTTTATTTTTGCCGGGTTGAATTTATTTGTTCCTTTAAAACTTTTTAAATTTTTCTCAAGGTCATCCGGCGGGATTTCCAGTATGTTTGCAACTTCAGTTAAATTGTTCCTGTCAAACTGAGAGGGAGTAATTGTTACAGTGTATGAAGGTTTGTTATCTACAAGAACTTTTCCATTCCTGTCAAACATAAGTCCCCTCGGCGGAGTGACTGTAATTGTTTTAACAGAGTTTTTATCTGATTCCCGGCTGAGTTCTTCTTTGTTAAACAGCTGCAGATAGGATAACCTAGCAATAAACAAAATGAATATTGCAGTGCACGTTGAATAGATAATGAATTTTCTCTTTTCTAAATCCATTTCAATATTTTTAAATTGATTTTTTTAAATCAAACTTATTAAAAACTAAACTAAAAATTAAACCGAATACCGAAGTATAAAATGTCGTTGTTATGATATACTTCAGGAAAATTTCCAAAAAAGATATTGAAGATCCCTGAAAATATATTAAAAAAAATACTGTATTAGATATCATTGTACACATAAATATTATTCCTATTACCGGACTCTGCCTCTTAGACTCTCCGGTTAGCTGCCTGTTGAAATATCCCGAAATGAATCCTGCCAGACTATAAGATAAAGCGGAAAGTCCGATAAATGATCCGCTTAAAATATCCAGTATCAGTCCCGAAACAAACCCTGCGATCATGCCGGCAATATGACCTCTTGTATATCCGAGATATATCACAATTATGATTACAAGATCAGGAGTAATGTTGTATTTTGAAATTGCAATCAGCCAGATGAATGAAACCTGAATTACTATCAGCACAGCGAAAACAACCGCATATTTTAAATATGAAGTTAAATACAATCCCGTTATGGTTTATTAAGATACGCGTTTTCCAGATCAAGTCTTTCCTTATCCGGCAAATGTCTTAAAATAAATACTTCTTCAAGATTAGTAAAATTTACCGACGGCTTTATCAAAATTTTTTTAAAAAGATTATCGAGATTTCCTTCCTCAGCAACCGAGCCAACAGGAATACCTGATGGAAAATAATTACTGTATTCCGAAGTGATTATCACATCTCCTGTTTTTACATCTGCGCTTTTTGGAACATTACTAATGATTAAATTCCCCGCTCCGTCGTAATTTAGTATTCCGTCTACCCTGCTTCTTTGTACCTTCACGCTTATGCTTAGATTTCTATTGTATAATATTTGTGCAATCGAATAATTACTGCTTGCCGAAACTACCCTTCCGACAAGTCCGTCGTCCGTTATTACAGGCATGTTAACTTTCACACTGTCAGATTCCCCGACATTTAATGTTATTGTGTTTCTTGCCTGTACTAAAGACTTGTTTACAATCTTTGCTGTCACAACTCCTGAAATATTTTTATTCTTTAATCCTAAGCTTTTAGTAAGTCTCAGATTTTCAAGCTTAGCTTCTTTAAGCGCAGACACTTCATTTGAAAGCTCAATATTTTTTTCACGGAGAAATTCATTTTCCTTTTCAATCTCAAATACATTAGGAACTGCAGACATTCCGCTTTGAATAGCTCCTATAAATCCAACTCCAACCGCTCTTAAAAACCTCACCTGCGAATTGTCATTTGAAAACAATAAGATTAGCGAAATTACAATCAATAAGGAAAGTATCAGATACTCTTTTATTCTCAATAAAAAAAGACCTAATGTTTTCATTTAAGACATTATCATAATTGCTTTTTAAAAATATAAGTTAAAAATCTTAAAACTGGTTTTCGTGATTCGTGTAAAATAGCGATGTTTAAGAAAAGATTAAAGTTGTAAAAAAAACCGTTTCTCATTTAGTTCATTTTACCTGAGATGAGCTTTTCTATGCCGGAATTTCTTCATTACTTTATATTGGACAACTCATATTTATATTACAATAGTAAAAATTTAATATAAATCTTATTATGCTTATAAAAGAAAAGTTAAAATCTGAGATAGATAGGATATCCGACGAGCTAGCAGAAAAAGTTTACAAATTAATTCAATTGGAGAATAGAAAAGAAAAGTCTGACGAAAAGGTCGAATGGATATCTTATCATTTGGGAAAAGAGCTTGACAAAATTGATGTGAGAAAATCTGCTTATAAATGATTTATTATTAGATACAAATGTATTGCTCTATTCTACAAATATAGACTCAGAGCTTTATGACGACACTAAGAGGTTATTTGAAAGATCCGGGATATAAATTTTATACTACTGGCAAATAATGTAAATACTATTTTAACTTATAATGTTAGAGATTTTTCTGATATCTCTACCTCCATAATATTAACGAATAATTGTATAGGTCCCGAAAGGAAGAAGGAATCTGCAATGACAAAATTATCAGATTCTAAAATGAAGACTTTAAAATATTTAGACTACGAAAATATAATAAAAAAAATTGTAAAACTTTTCTTATCCTATTATCAATCAGAAATGAGACAATAAAAGCTTACTGTATTTCATGTTTTTATAAAATATTTGATGAACACTTGTTAATTGAGGATAGACTCGAATTAATTTCTGCAGAACGGGTGAAAGAAATTATTTTTCATGGCATTGAAGAATTTAGAATAGCGTCTAAAATATTAGACAAAGATCCCATATTGTCATACTATGTGTTTGTTCTGGTAACTGCTTTGATAACAGAAACCGAAAAAGGAATATCTGAAGATATTAAAGATAGGAAGTAATTTACCGTCTCAAAAGCACTTTCTTAAAATAATCCAGATCCTCAAGCACCTTACCTGTTCCTCGCGCTACTGCCGTCAGCGGATCCTCCGCTACATGAACAGAAACTCCGGTCTCCATCTTTATCCTTTCATCTAATCCTTTTATCAAAGCGCCTCCGCCTGTTAAAAATATTCCCCGGTCAAGAAGATCCGATGAAAGTTCCGGGGCTGTTTTTTCTAATGCAACCTTTACAGCCTCGATCATCTGTGTCACGGGTGCATTCAGTGATTCTCTTATTTCAATCGAACTTACTTCAGTTATCTTCGGAACTCCGGCAACGAGATCTCTTCCTTTTACTTCTATGATTACTTCTTCTTTTAATGGCATCACTGAACCGACCTGACACTTAATTTCTTCGGCAGTTCTTTCACCGATGAGAATGTTATGATTATTTCTGAAAAATCTTATGATCGATTCTGTAAGTTCATCTCCGGCAATTCTGATTGAAGCTCCGTTTGTAATTCCTGATAAAGCGATAACAGCTATCTCGGTTGTTCCTCCGCCGATATCTACTATCATGTTTCCGTATGGCGCCATTACGTCAAGCCCTATTCCGATAGCAGCTGCCATTGGCTCGGATATCAGATAAACTTCCTTTGCGCCGGCATGCTCGGCTGTATCTCGTACCGCTCTTTTCTCTACTTCAGTAATTCCGCTCGGGACGCATATTACAATTCTTCTCGATGGCATCCAGCTCGAACTGATCTTCTTAATGAACTCTTTGATCATCCCTTCTGCAATTTCAAAATCCGCTATAACACCATCCTTCATCGGGCGGATTGTCGCAAGCTCTTTATGAACTCTTCCCATCATCTTCTTCGATTCTTCTCCTATTGCAATTATTTTTCTTGAAGCAACGTCATAAGTTACAATTGATGGTTCGTTAAGTACGATGCCCTTCCCTTTCATGTATATCAGTGTGTTCGCAGTACCAAGGTCAATCGCTATATCATTTGAAAACATTCCTAATAGTGGCATTTAAATTTCCTTAAATCATTTTTTTATTTTTAAAATAATATTCTTTCTTTTAACTTTTAACTTTCAACTTTCAACTTTTAACTTTTAACTTTTAACTTATCAGTGTTTGAAATGTCTGATACCCGTAAATGCCATCGTAATATTAAATTCATCCGCGGCTTTGATTACTTCATCATCCCTCACCGAGCCACCCGGCTGTATTACTGCAGTTGCACCGGCTTTTGCAATTTCGATCAAACCGTCTGCAAATGGAAAGAAAGCATCTGAAGCCGCTACACTGTTTTTCAAATTCTGTTTGAATTCTTTTGCTTTCGTAACCGCTATTTTTGTTGAATCAATTCTGGATGGCTGACCTCCGCCTATGGCAAGAGTTCTTTGGTCCTTTACAAAAACAATAGCATTTGATTTTGTATGCTTTACAACTTTAAAAGCAAACAGCATGTCTTTTATCTCATCTGCCGCTGCTTTTCTTTTTGTTACAAATTTAAGATCTTCTTTCTTTACTTCGTAATTATTTTTATCCTGATATAAAACCCCGCCTGTGATCTTCCTGTACTCATGTTTATCTTTTGTAAAATTATATTTCAGGAGCCGCCTGTTCTTTTTTTTCTTAAGCAGCTCTAAAGCATCCTCATCAAAATCCGGGGCTAAAATAATTTCGGAAAACAATTTATCAATATCTAATGAAGTTTTAAAGTCTATTTTTCGATTTAAAATAATAATTCCTCCGAATGGTGAAAGCGTATCCGTTTCAAATGCCTTCGAATAAGCAGACAATAAAGTATCTGAAACTGCCACACCGCTTGGGTTTCCGTGTTTTATTATTGCACAGGCCGGGTCATCGTTCTCGAATTCAGAAATTAAATTATATGCAGCATCAATATCCAAAAGATTATTATAAGATAATTCTTTCCCGTGAAGCACTTCATAAATTTCATCAAAGTTTTCTTTTATTAAAA
>CAYNTN010000182.1:0-7630 GCA_964399995.1 uncultured Ignavibacteriaceae bacterium | reverse complement strand
TGGCAGAATGGGTATTCAAAAATTATTTCCACTGTAAATCATATAGAACCATAAAATTGAATGATGATACGATTAATTTCATCAATAATATCAATGTTTGCTTCTGAATCCTAAAATTCCTTAATCAAAGAAATCCTAATTAAAATTGTCTTCATTAGGATTCATAGGATTGAATGATGATAGGATTAATTTCATCAATTTATCAGATCGCAGTTTCTTAATCCTAAAATCCTTTAATCAGAAAATTCTAATTAAATATAATTAAATATTGTGTATGAAAATTGAAATTGTAAAAGTTTTTATATTTGAGTAATTTTATAAAAAAATAGAAGGAGATATAGATATATGGCAATTATGATTACAACCGAGTGTATAAACTGCGGTGCTTGTGAACCGGAATGTCCTAATACCGCTATTTATGAAGGTGGAGCAAACTGGACTCTTTCCGGAAAATCATACGGTGATGGTGAAGCTGCACCTTCCGGCGCTACGGGTTTTTACTCAAGCGAATTTTTTTACATCGTTCCCGATAAATGCACGGAATGTGTTGGTTTTCATGATGAACCACAGTGTGCTTCCGTCTGTCCTGTAGATTGCTGCGTCCCGGATCCCATGCATGTTGAGGACAAAGAAACTTTGCTGAAAAGAAAAGAAGAATTGGATTTGGAAGGCAGATAGATTGCACTTAAATAAATTTACTGCTTCATTCGATTTGATTTTTTAAAAACGTATTTTCAGAACCAGAATTATCGTTCAATTTAGTCTTATTAATTTCCGCTTCGGAAATTACATCGTCGTTATTTGTCTGATTATCCTTTCCGGGAGCAGAAGGATCTAATTTCAAACTGTCAATCCCGGTTTCTTCATCTGCAATTTTCATTCCTGCTGCATTATCCAATGGAAATAAATGCGCTTCCTCATGTAATATTTCTTCACTTTTCTCTGCTTTGAAAATTTTATTATAGCCCAAAAGTATCATTAAGAATCCTACCGAAACTGAAATATCAGCAATATTAAAAATTGGCCAGGAATAAATTGTCTTGCCCAAAATTGTAAAATTAGGAAAATCCAAATGAAGGAAATCTACCACCTTGCCATAAAAATACGGTGCATATCCGAATATCTTTCCATAAAAGATTCTGTCAATTAAATTACCAATTGCACCGCCTAAAATAAAAGCCAGTGCAAGTCTCAAATATAAAGTCTCATTCCGGTTTTTAAATAAAAAAAAGAGAAGTAAAATTGTGGCAAAAATAGTAAACAATGACAGGAAAAGTTTACCTCCGATCTGAATTCCGAATGCCATGCCCGGGTTTTCGATGAAAGTAATCTTGAAAAAATCTCCGATAACTTTAATTGATGACTGATATGTCATTCCTGACCATTCTATCCCGAGTTTAGGTATTGAAATCCCTTTTACATAGAGCTTTGTTACTTGATCGGCAATTACAATAATTAAGGTTACAAATAAGACTTTCAAAATATTATTAGCCTCTTAAGTTTTTACATTCAATACAATGCTGCGTAATTGGAACTAATTCCAGCCTTTCCTTTACAATCAGCGGACATGTTCTGCACAGGTTCTTCGGCTCATCCCTGCAGTCTATACAAATGCCGTATGTTCCCTGATCAATACGCATCAGAGCGTCCTGTAAATATCCGAGATACTTTTCATCCCTTTGAACAAACAAATAGTTTTTTTCGCGTTCCATTTCATCGGTTCCCTGTTCAGCCATGTGAGATGAATAAGTAAGATTGTCGCCTTTATATTCTCCGTCCTTATCAACTAACGCATCCATATTAGCTTTGGCGCTTTCAAAAATAGCTTTCCTTTCCTGTAAAATAATCTCTCTGAAATGTTTTAGCTCAGATTTTGTATATCTGACTTTTTTATTGGGTTTAAATTTCCTGATTTTTTTTTCAGCCGGTACATTTGTTTCAGTCTTTATTGCAGCTGATTTTTTTGTTGACTTTTTTGGCAGTTTTTTCTTCACCGGCTTTATTGCTTTAACTTTTTTTATCTTTACTGCAGTAACTTTTTTTCTGACGGGTTTGGTAGATTTCTTTTTAACCGTAACCTTAACGACTTTCTTTGCTGACTTCTTTTTTACAGTAATTTTTCTCTTTGCCAATTTTATGCTCCTTTATTAAATGGTTAATATATTTTTTCTAAATAGAGATCACATTGCTCTCCATTGATTTCAGATTTTGAAAAATCATACTCATGACCGTTTGAGTTAATGATGTTTTCGCTCATTGTTTCTGATTTTATGTAGTCTAAATTTTTATTTATTGCCGAACTGATTTTTTCAGTTGTCCTGAAGAAAATTATGATTTTGTCGCTGACTTCAAAATTGTTTGTTCTTCTGAAATTCTGAATTCTATTAATAAATTCCCTTACTATGCCTTCCTCTATGAGATCATCGTCAAGTTTTGTATCCAATGCTGCAGTAATGCCGTTATAAGTTTCCACAATCCACCCTTCAATATTATTTGTATAAATTTCTATGTCATCTCTGTTAAAATTAAAACCTTCCAGACTTAATTCTCCTTCGGTTTCAATAACGGCAATCTGCTCGGGAGATAATTCGCTGATTATTTTCTGAACCTTCTTTACATCTTTCCCGAATTTAGGTCCGATCGATTTGAAATTCGGCTTTGATTTTTTTACGATAATGTCGGAATCTCCTTCAATAATGTTCAGGTCCTTAACATTAACCTCCTCAAGAACAATGTCTTTTACATTAAGCAATTTTTCCTTATCTGCCTCATTTAAAACTGGTATAAGTATCTGTCTGAGCGGTTGCCTTACTTTCAGATTATTTTTAACTCTTATGGAACGAACCATATAAACTATATCCTGTGCAAGCTTCATTTCATCTTCAAGTCCGGTATTTATCACCGCTTCATTAGTCTTCAGAAATTCCGAAAGATGAATTGATTTACCGGAATCTGAAACTGTCTGAAACAATCTTTCTGTAATAAAAGGAGAGAATGGAGCTATCATCTGTAAAAGCTCTGTGATCACTTCATGCAAAGTCTGATAACCCGAGAGTTTATCTTTTTCATCCGCGGGGCTTCTGAAACGCTTACGGTTTCTTCTTATGTACCAGTTAGATAATTCATCAATTGCAAAATCAAACAATATTCTGGTTGACTTTGTAATGTCATAATCATCCATAAGCTCAAAATACTTTTTCTTTACAGAATTAAGTTTTGAAAGAATCCACTGATCCAATACAGTTCTGTCCGCATGATCAATCAGCAATTCCGCGTCATATTCAAAATCCGTAATTCGCGAGTAAATGATGTAAAATCTTACAGTATTTATTAAAGTATCAAAAAACTTGTTCTGAATTTCAATCAGGTCTTCTTCGATGAAAAGTTTTGAATTCCCGATCGGAGATGAATAGATTAAATACCATCTAAGAACATCTGCGCCGTATTTATCCATTATTTCAAAAGGATTGACAACATTGCCTAAAGATTTACTCATCTTTTTCCCGTTTCTGTCCAATATATGTCCGTTTACAATTACATTCCTGTAAGCAGGCTGATTAAATAAAAAAGTACCGATTGCATGAAGATTATAAAACCAGCCTCTTGTCTGATCTATAGCTTCTGCTATAAAATCTGCAGGATAATTATTATCAAACAAATCTTTATTTTCAAATGGATAATGATACTGAGCGAAAGGCATTGAACCGCTGTCAAACCAGACATCAATCACTTCCTTTACTCTTGTCATCTTTTTACCGTCTTCTGAATTAATTATTATATCATCGATGTAAGGCTTATGCAGATCAAGTTTTTTTTCATCCGGATAAACCGAATTGAAGTTATCAGATTTAGCTTTTAACTCTTCAATGCTCCCTATGCATTCATAATGCTCATTTCCGTTTTCATCGGTATAAAACCAAATCGGCAGAGGCGTTCCCCAGTAACGGTTTCTCGATAGTGCCCAGTCTCTGTTTTCTTCAAGCCATTTTCCGAATCTTCCGCTTCCTATTGCTTCCGGATGCCAGTTGATCTCTTTATTCAGATCAACAAGCTTGTCCTGATATTCGGTTGTCCTGATAAACCATGAATCGGCTGCATAATACATAAGCGGAACATGATGCCGCCAGCAATGCGGATATGAGTGAACAAACATTTCTTTCTTATACAGTCTTCCGGCATTTTTTAAATCCTGTATGATTTCTGCGTCGGCATCTTTAAAATTCTTCCCTTTATACTTTTCAGCAATATCAATAAACAGTCCATTCTTGCCGACAGCCTTGAACAATGGCAGATTATATTTTATACCGGTCTGATAGTCATCTTCACCAAATGCCGGAGCAATATGTACAATACCGGTGCCGTCTTCCATTGTCACAAAATCACCCAGAGTAACGAAGAAAGATTTCTTTTCATCTTTAATGAAATCAAACAATCTTTCATACTCAATAAACTCCAGTTCTTTACCTTTAAGCTCTTTTTCAATTTTATAATCATCTTTAATTACAGCCAGACGATCTTTACTTAAGATAAGATTCTCTCCATCGGCTGTTTTAATTTTTACATAATCAAAATCCGGATTTACAGCAAGAGCAGCATTTGACGGCAATGTCCATGGAGTAGTTGTCCAGACAAGAAAATCCGAGTCTTTATATTCTCCTGAAGTGATTTTAAATTTTACATATACCGAAGGATCCTTGATGTCTTCATATCCTTGTGCAACTTCATGGGATGAGAGAGGCGATTCGCATTTAGGACAAAAAGGCAGAATTTTGAAACCTTTATATATCAGTCCGGCATCAAAGAACTTTTTTAAAGCCCACCAGATAGATTCTATATATTCGTTATGAAAAGTGATATAAGCATTCTTAAGATCAATCCAGTAACCCATGCGGAGTGTTGATTTTTCCCAATCTTTAAGGTATGTGAAGACTGATTTCTTACAAGAATTTATAAAGGCAATAGCCCCGTATTCTTCGATTTCACTCTTTGATTTTAATCCTAATTTCTTCTCGACCTCAACTTCAACCGGTAAACCCTGAGTATCCCAGCCTCCTTTTCTGTAAACCTGAAATCCCTGCATAGTCTTGTATCTGCATATTAAGTCCTTTACCGTACGGGAAATTATGTGATGTATTCCGGGAGGACCATTGAGAGTTGCAGGTCCGTCATAGAAAACAAATGAATCTCTCCCGTCTTTTGAACTGATGCTTTTATCAAAAGTCTTATCTTTCTCCCAGAATTTGAGGATTTCTTTTTCTAATTCCGGCAGGAAAATATTATCGGGTAAATTTTTGTCCATTTTAATAAATAAGTGGATAAGCTAAAAAAATACTCTTGTAATTTCAATGGAATTACAGACTACTTGAGGTTGATTTTGAGGATTTTAATGGATTGCATATTGGCAGACATATTGTTTTACATTAACTGTTTGAAAGGTCTATTAAGAACAGCTAAATTTTAAAAAAAAACTCCAAATCAGTACATAATTTGGAGTTTTTTTGAAAAACTTAATTTTCTCTGAATTTATCATCTTTTCGATGCTTCATCACTTCTTTTCTAATCTCCCTTCCTATTTTTTTTCTCAATATTAATGTTTTTGCAATCTGCTGAGGAGTTAAGAAAGCTTTTAATTCCATTAAGAAATTCTTTCTTTTTTCTAAGATACTTGTCTCGATATCCAGCATTTTGTCAAATTTAGTATTGATATCAGGGGCTCCCGGATCGGTTTCTATTGACTTCATCAGTTCTCTTTTATCTTTACTTAAACTTCTGATTTCTTTATTGTGACTTCTGTATAAATTTAAAAATTTTTCTGCTGTTGCTTCATCCATTCCCACACTGTCTATGAGCTTAACTTTCATAATTTTGTTTATCTCTTCTTTAAATTTCTTCTTATCGCCATTTGGCTGTGAAAATGAAATACCGGAGATTAATAATAGCAGAATAAAAATAAGTGTAATGTTTTTCAAAATGTTCATAATTGATTGTTTTTTAAATTTGAGAATTATTTAAATTTTCTAATATTTCTTTTTGTTCGTCGGGAGTAAAATCTAAAAGTTCTTCCTCATAATTATCTCCATCATCTCTCGGAAATAATATTTCTTCTTCCGGTTCGGTATCCGGGGAATCCGGGCTGTTATCCGCCATGAAATTAGTAAGCATCTCATCTTCCTCATCCTCTGCGGATTCAACTACTTCAGGTGTTAAAATTATATCTTCCGAATTTTTTTCTATGTATAAATTTAATACTTCATTTGTTCGTTTTTTCTCATGAATTTTTTGTGTCTTATGTTTATTTGTAAGTTCATCTTTGACAACTTTTGGTTCTTCTGCTTTATTCAAATTATTTTCACCGGTGATTTTCTCCGGTTGATCTTTTTCAACCGGAACCGAATTCTCCAATTTGTTTTGTGAAATGGAGATTTCCGGACTATTTACACCTGCTGATTTATAAATAAAGAACGCAATAAGAATTATAGGGATGAAAGTGAGTAATAATTTTCCTATCAGTCCAAACCTGTACCCGATACTTTCAGTGATTTCTTCAGGATTTAATCTTTTGTTAATGTTTACGGATAAATTGTTGAAGTAATTTTCATTCGGGGACTCAAGCTCTGCAGACTCAAGAAAACTAAGTGTATTGCTGATTTCAGTATATTCATTTTTAAAGTCAGGGTTTATCTGTAATTCTCTTTCAATTTCACTAATCAATTCGTTGTCATCAATTTTATTATTAATGTAATCCGGCAGACTGTGAAGCAGATATTCCTGATTGTATTTTGCTTTCATAAAATTTGTTTTTAATTTACTTCCACTAAATCAAATTTTTTATGAGACTTTAGAAACTTCTCGATTTTTTTTATTGCATGAAAATAATTTGCTTTCATTCCGCCTACAGATTTATTCATAATGTTAGAGATTTCTTCGTAAGTCAGATTTTCGTAATATCTTAGATTGAAAACCGCTCTCTGCTGTTCCGGTAAAGAATCAATTGCTTCTTCAAGAAGCTTCGTTCTCTCCTTCATGCTAATCTGTTCGTCGGCAATTTTATCCATGCTTTTTATAAATGAATTATCAATTTCGCTTTTTCTTAAGAGCATCTTCCTGTTTCTGTTAAGATGATTCAGTGAATAATTTATTGCAATCTTGTAAATGTAAGTAAAAAACTTTGATTCACCTCTGAAATCCCCGATTGACCTGTAGAGCTTTAAAAATACCTCCTGAGTCAGATCATCTGCATCATCATGATTTAAAACCATTTTTCTGATAACCCAGTACACTTTCTTCTGATATTTCCGGACTATAAAATTAAAAGCATTGCCGTTGCCTTTTTTAAATGATTCTATTAATTCATTATCAGAGCTGCTTATATTTAAATTAATTTCAGTCAAATTTTAATGATTATATAATCTAAATATAAAAGCATGTATAAAGTAGTTATATAGTTTATAAATTTATAATTCTCGTTTTATCAAATAACACAACATTGACAGATTAAGTTTTGGTTTGGTTTAATCGAAATGAATTATTGTCAAATGTAAAATGTGAAACGTCAAACGTGAATCGTGAATCGTCAATCGTGAATCGTGAATCGTGAATCGTCAATCGTGAATCGTCAATCGTGAATCGT
>CAYNTN010000181.1:0-7899 GCA_964399995.1 uncultured Ignavibacteriaceae bacterium | reverse complement strand
GGCGGGCTACTGACTCATTCAATAGTTGTTTACCATTTATTGTAAACCGGTAACCGAATGTAATTGAAATGAATGCAAAAAATATCATGTATCCTAAACCACCTACTTGTACAAGAGCTATAATCACCACTTGACCAAATGTGGAATAGTAAGATACCGTATCAACCACAACAAGACCAGTTGTGCTAACAGCAGAGGCGGCGGTAAACAATGCGTCTAAAAAGGATGAATATTGATAATTAGCAGATGAGAACGGTAAGGATAATAAAATTGCTCCCAACAGAATTACTGCAACGTAACCTAATGTTAATGTTTGTACCGGGGTTATTCTTTTTTTCATCTTACTATTACTTTATCATTAAAAAATGCACGGTGCTAAATCGTAAATCGTGCATTCAAATTCAAGATTTTTAACATTTCTTTATAAAATCTTTATACACTACACTCAACTTTTTACAGCGCCTTTATAACTTCTGCTTTATATTGCACACGCAATAATAAAAGTAGATATATGTTTGAACTAATTTCTTTAGTCGTTTCAGTAGGGATATTTGTTTACCTGGTTTATTCTCTATTTAAGCCGGAAAAGTTTTAAAGAGGATATGAACAAATGGATTACTTATTAGATTTTATCCAATTTAGTTTATTTCTTGCAGTACTCGTATCGCTTTCTGTATTGTTAGGAAATTTATTCTATAAAGGATTGAGCGGAGAAAAGAATGCATTAAGTTTCATTCTCTCCAAACCTGAAAAATTTGTTTACTTTTTACTTAGGATTGATGCAAATCATGAAATGAGCTGGAAAAGATATGCTTCTGCCCTGCTGATTTCAAATTTTATTGGAATTCTTGTTTTATTGGTGATGCAGCTAACTCAAATATATCTGCCTCTTAATCCGCAGCATTTACCAAACGTTGAATTTTTTCTAGCACTAAATACTGCAATAAGTTTTGTAACAAACACTAATTGGCAATCATATTCCGGAGAAGTTACACTAAGTAACTTTGTTCAGATGCTTGGGTTAGCTGTGCAGAATTTTATTAGTCCGGCTGTTGGAATAGCAGTATTGTTAGCAGTAATTCGAGGAGTCCTCAGAAGGAAAGGAAATTCACTTGGTAATTACTGGGTGGACTTAACTCGCTCAATACTTTACGTACTTTTACCTTTAGCCGTAGTATTGGCAGTTTTGTTAATCAGTCAAGGAATAGTTCAATCATTCAGTTCGAATGTTGCTGCAGTAACACTTCAAGGTGAAACTCAAACCATCCCTTTAGGTCCCGCTGCTTCTCAAATTGCTATCAAACAGCTTGGAACAAACGGCGGCGGGTTTTTTGGAGTAAACAGTGCATTCCCTTTTGAGAATCCAACTCCCCTTTCAAATTTCATACAGGTTCTTTCTATTCTTCTTATTCCTGGTGCACTTGTTTTTACTTTCGGTAGAATGTTGGGTTCAAAGAAACATGCCTGGGCTTTATTCGGAGTAATGTTATTTGTTTTCATTTGCGGAGTCGTCATTTCATATTGGTCGGAAGTTTCATCAGGTTCAACATTCATGGCATATCAGTTGATGGAAGGGAAGGAAACTCGTTTTGGAATTTTCAACAGCGTGCTTTGGTCAACTGCAACAACTGTTGCTTCAAACGGATCTATAAATTCGATGCACAGCTCGCTTTCACCAATCGCCGGATTAATTGCTCTGCTGAACATGCATCTTGGTGAAATAATTTTTGGAGGCGTTGGTTCGGGTTTGTACGGAATGTTCCTATTTATTCTTATAACTGTTTTCATTGCAGGTTTGATGGTAGGCAGAACTCCTGAATACTTTGGTAAAAAAATAGAGGGTTATGAAATTAAGTGGGCTATAATTGGAGTATTACTGCCTAGTATTGTAATGCTAATATTCACGGCGGTTGGTGCAACAACACAAACCGGTTTATCAGGTTTGCTAAACAAGGGGCCCCATGGTTTATCAGAAATACTTTATGCTTTTTCTTCAGGTGCCGGAAATAATGGGAGCGCATTTGCAGGACTGAGTACTAACACAAATTTCTATAACATATTTATTGGACTGGCAATGCTCATTGGAAGGTATGGGGTGATTGTTCCTGTACTCGCAATTGCGGGAAATCTAGTAAAGAAAAATATTTCACCGATTACAATAGGCACATTCGCTACGGACAATTTGTTATTTGCATTCTTACTTTTTTCAATAATAATAATAATTGGGGCGCTTAATTTTTTTCCAGTATTATCACTGGGTCCAATATTGGAGCATTTTTTATTGCGAAACGGAATTAATTTTTAAGAGACTGAATTTATGAGCACAAAAGATTATGAAATATCTTTATTCGACAAGAATATTATTCTGACGGCCATTAAGGATTCTTTTAAGAAACTCAATCCCTTTTACTTAATGAAGAATCCCGTAATGTTTATTGTTGGTATTGGTGCCGCCATGACCACATCAATCTTTTTATCGAATCTAGCAGAAGGTAATTTTAATCACTTTGACTTTCAAATAACATTGTGGCTTTGGTTTACAGTTTTGTTTGCAAATTTTGCTGAAGCAATTGCTGAAGGAAGAGGGAAAGCCCAAACTGAAAATCTTAGGAAAACTAGAACAACTACAATTGCGCGGAAAATAATTAACGGTAAAGAAATTAAAGTATCTGCTGTTGAATTACGAGCCGGTGATTTAGTACTCTGCGAAGCGGGAGATTTAATTCCTGCTGATGGAGAAGTTATTGAAGGTGTTGCAAGCATTGATGAGTCTGCAATTACTGGTGAATCGGCTCCGGTTATAAGAGAAAGCGGCGGAGACAGAAGTGCGGTTACCGGAGGAACGAAAGTCCTCAGCGATAAAATTATTATAAAAATCAGTTCTAATCCCGGAGAAACATTTATCGATAGAATGATCGCTCTTGTCGAAGGTGCCAAGAGAAAAAAAACTCCAAATGAAATTGCTTTGTCAATTTTGCTTTCAGGATTAACTCTTGTTTTTCTGGTTGTTGTAGTAACGCTGAAATATTTCATTAATTATTTCAACATCACGCCCGCACAAGATGTTAGTTTTGTCTCAATCACTGTTTTAATCTCATTGCTAGTTTGCCTTATTCCTACAACAATTGGGGGACTTCTAAGCGCAATCGGAATAAGCGGAATGAATCGTTTGCTTAAACATAATGTTATTGCTATGAGCGGCAGAGCCGTAGAAGCTGCGGGTGATATTGATGTTCTTCTTCTTGATAAAACGGGAACAATTACTCTTGGAAACAGGATGGCAACAGAATTTATTCCTGCTTACGGTATCACAGATGAATATTTGGCAGATGCGGCTCAACTAGCCTCTCTTTCTGATGAAACACCTGAAGGAAGATCGATTGTAGTGTTTGCAAAGGAAAATTTTGGAATAAGAGAAAGACATGTTCGTGAGCTTAATGCTCAGTTTATTCCTTTCAGTGCAAAAACCCAGATGAGCGGTGTTAATTTATTGGCAGTTGACGGATCACCTGAAAGAATAATCCGTAAGGGTTCACTCGAGGCAATCAAAAGATATATTTCTGATGAAACCAATGTAAACCTAAATTCGCAATCTGATTTCGTATTTACACAGATGATGGGAGTTGATATCGCCCTTGCCGGAGGAACTCCGCTTGTAGTTGTAGAGAACAATAAAATTCTGGGTTTGATTCAGCTTAAGGATGTTGTTAAAGGCGGAATTAAAGAACGCTTTGCGCAGCTTAGAAAAATGGGAATTAAGAGCATAATGATAACAGGTGATAATCAACTAACGGCAACAGCTATTGCAGGTGAAGCTGGTGTTGATGATTTTATTGCAGAAGCAAAACCTGAAGATAAGTTGAAACGAATCCGTGATGAACAAACTAATGGAAGAATGATTGGGATGATTGGCGATGGTACAAACGATGCACCTGCACTTGCACAAGCAGATGTTGGAATTGCTATGAACACCGGAACACAAGCTGCCCGTGAAGCAGGAAACATGATTGATTTGGACAGCAGTCCGACAAAGTTAATTGAGGTCGTGGAAATAGGTAAGCAGCTGCTAATGACCCGCGGAGCTTTAACAACTTTCAGCATTGCAAATGATGTGGCAAAATATTTTGCGATAATTCCAGCCATCGCAGTTTCATTATTTGCGTCAGCATCTTTGAACGGTCCTTTATCAGCACTTAATATTATGAATTTGGCATCACCGCAAAGTGCAATTTTAAGTGCGGTAATCTTTAATGCTTTGATAATAATTGCATTAATACCTTTAGCACTGAAGGGAATAAAGTATCGTCCGGAAGGTGCGGCAGCAGTGCTCAAACGCAATATACTGGTTTATGGTGTTGGGGGATTGATCGTTCCGTTTATTGGAATAAAATTGATTGACATGTTAGTCACAACACTGAATTTGCTATGAGAATTTTTATTGAGTTTTAAATACTGGAATCAAAATGAAAATTTGTGATATACTAAAAGCGGACAAAATAATTGCCGAACTGAAAGGCGAAAGCAAGGAAGAAGTTATTAACGAACTTCTCGATCTATTCAAAAACGATACCAGAGTAATTGACATTTCTAAAGTAAAGAAGGCAGTTATTGAAAGGGAAAAGATTATGACAACTGCTATAGGAAAATTAATTGCTGTACCGCATGCTAAAAGCGATGCGGTAAGAGAAATGATCGCGGCTTTCGGAAAATTTGTTCATCCCTTCGATTTCGATTCCCTGGATAGTAAGCCTGTCTATCTGGTTTTTCTATTCGTGAGCACAACTAATCAAGTCGCTGATCACCTTAAGCTTCTCAGCAGGATTTCACGAATGATGGATAACGATGAATTTAGGAAGAACCTATTAACTAGCGCATCATCTGAAGAAATATTTGAGGTTTTTCAGAATGAAGAGAATAAATTTATGAACTTGACCGTCGGTTAATCTTAATTTACATTAAAATTAAATGGAGAAATTTTTAATTAAATTTAACTAAATCATGAAAAAAGAAATTGTACTTTCGCTTAAAATGCTTTTGCTTATGACAATCCTGACCGGGATAATTTATCCTTTATTCATTACTGCAATTGGACAAATCATTTTTAACTATAAAGCAAATGGCTCGCTTTACATTAAAGATGATAAAGTCCGGGGTTCATTCTTGCTTGGACAAAATTTCACTGACAGCACCTACTTTCATTCCCGTCCATCAGCTATTAATTATAATCCACTGCCTTCCGGCGCCAGCAATCTGGGACTTACAAGCAAAGTGCTTCGTGAGCAATTCAATGAAAGGAAAAGGAATTTCCTTTTAACCAACATGTTGGATTCTACAAAAGAAGTTCCAGCCGAGATGTTATTTGCTTCTGCAAGCGGGGTTGATCCTCATATTTCAAAGCAAGCTGTTTATCTTCAAGTTCCAAGAATTGAAAGAGTAAGGACATTGAATGAGATTCAAACCAATAACTTGTACAAAATTATTGACTCCATTACTGAATATACGCAATTCGGATTTTTAGGGAGTAAGGTTGTAAATATTCTTAGGCTCAATATCAAGCTAGACTTGTTAAAAGCGGAAAAGTCAGATAAAAAATGATCGATCAATCAGAAATAAATCGTCCTGATCCTGATACATTGCTGAATCGTCTGAAGCAGGAAGAAATACAAAGCACTAAAGGCAAGCTTAAAATCTTTTTTGGAATGTGTGCCGGAGTGGGAAAAACTTATGCAATGCTTAAAGCCGCGCATAAAGCAAAAGCAGATGGAATTAATGTAGTAATTGGAATTGTTGAAACACATAAGAGATTTGATACGGAAGAGCTACTTGAGGGATTAGAAAAAGTTGTATTGAAAGAACTTGTTTATAGGGAAACTGTATTTAAAGAGTTTGACATAGATGCTATACTCAAACTAAAACCTGCTCTTGTATTGATAGATGAATTGGCACACACAAATATTCCCGGAAGCAGGAATGTTAAAAGACATCAGGATGTTATTGAAATATTACAGCACGGGATAGATGTTTACACAACTCTAAACGTTCAGCATCTTGAAAGCCGGGCAGAAACCGTAATGCAAATTACGGGAGCAACTATCAGAGAAACGGTTCCCGATTCCATTCTTGATCAAACGGATGAAATAGAGCTTGTTGATATAACTCCCGACAAACTGATTCAACGACTTGTGGAAGGAAAAGTTTATACCGGCGAAAGTTCAAAGCAGGCAATCCAAAACTTCTTTAGGAAAGGTAATCTTACAGCATTACGCGAAATGTCTCTTCGAATAACAGCTGAAAGAGTAGATAAGGATTTGCGCACTTATAAAACCGAAAAGAATATTTATGAAGTATGGAAATCAGGGCAAAGATTAATGTGCGCAATTGGACCAAGTCCTTATTCATCAAACTTAATTCGCTGGACAAGACGATTGGCTTACTCGATGGAATCATCCTGGATAGCTGTGTACGTTGAAACCGATCAAAAGATTTCAGAAAGTAATAAAGAAATTCTCACGCAAAATTTTAATCTTGTTAAAGAACTTTGCGGCGAACTGGTTGTGACCCAGGATATGAATGTGATTGACGCTGTAATAAGAATTGCCAGAGAAAATAATGTTACTCAAATTGTGGTCGGCAAATCCAGAAAGTCGAAATTTCAAAGACTATTTCCTAAGAATGATTTCATAAAAAACCTGCTCAAGAAAAGCAACGATATTGATGTATATGTTTTGGGCGGTGAAAGAATGGAAGAAAAGGAATTATTGTTCGATACTAAAGCCGCTTCGCATTCAAGCATTTCAAAATACTTTATTGCCGCAGCAATAATTTATTTAGTTGGCATAGCCTCCTATTATTTCCAGCATCAAATTGGATATCAAACTGTTTCATTGTTGTTTTTACTGGTCGTTACACTTTTACCCCTTGCCAATTTTGGAATTGGACCGGTTTTATTTACGGCGCTGATCAGTTCTTTAAGCTGGAATTACTTTTTCATTCCACCGCATTTTACCTTTCATATTTCAAAACCCGAAGATGCTTTGATGTTTGTAATGTATTTTATTGTTGCTTCAGTTACGGGTACGTTGTCATCAAAAATCAGAATACAGCAAAAATTATTACGGGAGCGGGAAGAAAAAACAAACTTGCTTTACAATCTTTCTAAAAAGCTGTCGACGGCAGGCAATTTGAACGATGTAGCAGATGCAGCAATAAAAGAAATCGAAAATGTTTTTAGTGCCGAAGTTGTTTTGATTTTCTTTGAATCAGTTAAAAAGCTAAAAGCAAAGCCGCACGCATCAAGCTCATTTATTTTTAATGATGCAGAGTGGGCTTATGCTCAGCACTGTTTTATCAATAAACAAAAAATCGGCAGATTTACTAACACACTTCCTAATGCCGAGGCAACATATTATCCGCTGGATAGCAAAAGCGGTGTTTTAGGTGTAATCGGGGTAAGTGTAGCAGGCGACCTTCCCCTGTCATTTGACCAGGAAGAACTGTTAAATAGTTTCATCTCACAGATTACAAACGCTATTGAAAGAGAATACTTAAACGAATTAGCCAAGCAGACTATGTTGTCAACCGAATCCGAGAAGCTGTATAAAACTCTCTTTGATTCTATTTCGCACGAACTGAAAACACCTATCACAACAATTCTTGGAGTAACTTCCTCACTTAAAGATGAAAAAATAGTGAAGAACCAATCCGTGTTTTATCGTTTGATAGATGAAGCCAACATTGCTGCTGAAAGATTGAAAAGATTAGTAGAAAACCTGCTTGATATTACGCGGTTAGAAAGCGGCATTATAAAACTAAAAAGGGAGTGGCATTCAATTGAAGATCTGATTAACTCTGCTTTTTACAAAATAAAAACAGAAGCCACTGGGCATGTTTTTAATTTCC
>CAYNTN010000180.1:0-8004 GCA_964399995.1 uncultured Ignavibacteriaceae bacterium | reverse complement strand
TTTATGAAAATATATTTCAAAATAATAAAACAGACCCACTGCATTTCATATAGAAACTTAATAATTAATATTTTGCATTTTATATTTTAAACGTGACATTATCACCCGCTATGAACTTATAAAAAGCTAATTCTAAATTGGCAGCTATAATATTCAGGATTTCAATATCCCTTTTCATGAAACATAGTCCTGATAGTTTATCACCTATTAAAATCGCGCCAAAGTTGTTTTTCGACCCGATAGTAAATGGAATGACTAAATCTATTTCACCTCTTTTAAAATCTTTTGATATGTGATTATCAGCATTTATTCCCTGTTCCTCTGTTTCATTAACGGAAATTTTCTTGTTAAAACCGGCTTTTATATGACTGACTATTTCTGAAGATGTGCTCTCCGGAAGCTCATCAAAATTATTTTGCGAAAGAACCCGCAACCTTTTCCCGTATTCAGCTGTGGCAACGATTGCTATTTTCTTCACCGGAATTATTTTTTCAATCTCATTGATAACATACCTGCACAGTCCCGCAATAGAATTCTGATCCTTTATGCCTGCTGAAAAATTGCAGACTTCTTTTTCAAAGTCATAATTGAACTTGTAAAAAGATTTATCAATATAAGTTTTAATGTTCCTCTGGACAGGGCTGAGAAGAAATATTTCGAGAAGAATTATAAATATTGTAACCATAGTGTGATACTCATTCACAAGATCTTCGGCAAAGAATAAAATTATCATTATTGACAATTTATAAATAATGACTGTCAGGATTGTTAAAATTGAATAAAGTATGCTGCTCTTAATGAAAACATTTATTTCAAGAGCATGATACCTTATAACAGCCATTGCGAAGAAAACAGGAACAAGAATTAAACATACCAGAAGGTATTCTTCCTTAACCAATTCTTCAAACCCTAACAGCCTTGGCAGAAGCCATAAAAGCAGAAAAGGACAAACTCCTGTTGCCAATCCCCAGAATATCCATTCTGTTTTTTTTCGTTCAGCAATGTTATTTATTTTTCTGTAATACAGGTACAGATTTACAATTCCTGTGAAGATGCACAGCAGCAATAAGGCTTCAGTTATAATCCAGAGCGTTTCCATTGTGAAAACCCAGCCGGATGAATTATCGGAAATTGAAATTAATTCTGCCGTAATGAGAATTATGCAGAACAGAATTGAAAAAATGTAAAGAGTTGTAATGAAGGTATTATAACTTTTGATTCTTATCCGCGGGAATACAAATGTAAAATGCAAAAATACTATTGCTCCGAGGAAATAGGAAGCAACATGTGAAGCTCTTACTATGCAGGAAATCCAGTCTACCGGAAAATACTTTCCGGGTGAGGTCATCGTTGCCAGTGAGAAAAGCATCAGTACAAAGAATAAAACCGTAGCAGCTTGACCACTGTGTTTTTTGACAATTAGAAATACGGAAGTAATCCAGAACGAAAGACCTGCAAGAAAGCTTATTATTATGAAATCTAATTTTCTGTAGTATCTGGCAAGATGAATGTGCGGTTTGAATTTTGTATTCCCTGCTGATAACATTTCAGCATTTGCATCCTCGCCGATGGAATTATTGTCAAGAATGGTCTCCAGCTGATAAATGCTTTTGATCTCTATTCCGTCTACTGCATAAACCATATCACCTGGATTGATTCCCTCAAATTGTTCATCTGAAATAATTTTATTGTCATGATAAGAATAAGTAAAAGGAAGGTCGGCTTTTGTTATTAATGCTTTAATTCCGAACAAACCGGTAATTAAAAACAAAAGCGAAATTATGTAATATAAATATTTCCCGTGCTTTAGCGCTTTCATTGCCGTAAAACTTCTTTAGCACATCATTTTTCAGAAATGTTACAAGAACAAAAGGCATACCTTAGATACCATCATCTCAGCCGCTTATACAGATACTTATTTTATAAGTACTTCTTACATTTTCTTTGTCACAAAATTCCAAATCCGAAATCACAAATTCCAAATTCTTCTAATGAAACTCATCATATATCTTTCTCAGTGTTTTCATATTGGATTGCCAGAGACCCCAAAAGCCCTCCTGAAATTCAAGATACTCATCGTCTCCGACTACATAAATAGGCGTTACAAATTTTGTTGCCTGCTTCCAGTACTTTTTGGAATTGTTCATGTCATTCTTTTTGTAATATGCTACGGAAAGTCCCAGCGCAGCATCAACCTGTGTTTCCTTTTTATCAAAGTTAAGACACTCATTAAAGCGTTCTATGGCTTTATCATAGTTTTTTGTTTCAATTAAAAGATAACCCAGATCGTCCAGAAGTTCAGGCTGCTTTCCTAGAACAGTCAGACCTTTTTCAGCAATCTCAATTGCTTTAGAATAATTCTTTTCAGTATAATAGATGAGACTTGAATTATGATAGGACATATAATTATCCGGGTTAATCTCCATTGCTTTGCTGTAGTCTGAAATTGATCCCTGATAATCCTTCATGAAGGATTTTGCTCTTCCTCTGTTGATATAAGCCGCAAAGTCCTTCGGATCAAGTTCAATGGCTTTTGTGTAATCTGCAACAGCTCCTTTAAGATCCTCCTGATACTCTTTTACTTTACCTCTGTTAAAATAAGCGGCTGCATACTCAGGTGCGATTTCTATTGCTTTGTTTAAATCTGCAAGAGCACCTTTAAGATCATTTAAGTCAGTCTTTGTTGCGCCGCGATTGGAGTATGCTGTGTAGTTTTTTGGATCGAGCTCTATGGCTTTTGTATAATCAGCAATTGCTCCTTTTAAATCCTGATTCTCCATCCAGAATTTAACTTCACCACGGTTAACATATGCGGCTGAATTTTTCGGATCGAGTTCGATTGCTTTATTACAATCCGACATTGCTCCCTGAAAATCTCTAAACCTGATTCTTGCCAGCGCTCGGTTAACGTATGCTTCCGTAAATGCAGGATCGAGTTCGATGGCTTTATCATAATCAGAAACTGCATCCTTGTATTTTTTCAGTGAGAACATTGCGTATCCCCGGAATAAGTACACTTCTTTATCCGCATTTCCCATCTCTATCAGTTTGGTATAACATTCGATCTTCTCATTCGGATCTGATGACTCTTTCGCCTTTTGCATCCAGTCAGTATCCTGGCTGAATGCAGGTTGAGAGATAAAAAAACAAATACACATTATTAGCTTTTTCATGATAGTAATATTTAAAAATTTTGAAATAAACGTGAATATCCTGTACAATTTAAAATACCCAATTGAATATTATAGTATAAACATGAAATTTTCCCGGACTGTCTTTATCTTTCTTATAAGCAGGCTGATTTAAGTTCGCGTAATCAAATTTAATTTCAATAGGTGTCTTTCCGCCGGTAAGCTGCTTAATGGGAATATTTATTCCGAATCCGTATGTGAATTCGTTGATCATATTCTCAGTGTCAGTATACCCTAAGTAACCTCCGGTTAAAGTATCATAATTGTAAACTCTGTAAACATTTTCCTGTGAATAGAATCCTGCGCGAAGGGCAAGTATTTCAAGAAAAGTAAACTCAAATCCCGCATGAAAACCTCCGTAATATTTTGAATTGAAAAGGTCTTCATATTCTCCGTCAATAAGAAAATTGTATGACTTAAGTTTTGAAGAGATACTTCTGTCGTTCAAAGAAAGATTGTAAGAAGCGCCGAATCTGAAAATCGCCGGAAGCATTCCGCTGTAGTCAGCAGAGCTTGAATTATACTCTGCCGAGAATACATTTATTAAGCTCATCCCAAGACTGACATCTTGATTCAGCTTCTTCGAATCAAAGTTAAAGGACTTGATAACTCCAAGATCAAAATAGAAAACATCCTTATCATCACCCATCTTTTCGTTCCCTACAGTTAAGTCAGGCAAATCGAAATCAGGATGCAGCAAATTGAAATTTACTCCTACGAACAGATCTTTAATTACTTCAGAAGATAAAGTCAGCCGGTAGTTTGTAATATCCGGATCATACTTTTCCTTTCCAATTTGATTTCCGAATTCATCAGTGATTATGATTTCTTTATCATATCCAAAAGTAAAATAATCCATGCTTAAGCCGGCTGTTCCGTATTTTCTGACATTATAAAAAGCTCCAAAGAAATCATACCTTGAATCATTTAGCTTTTCATCGAATCTTGTATAATACGGACCTGCGAAACTAGCATTCAGGTTTAGACCTTTTAGTGAAGCCATGCCTGCCGGATTATAGTAGTATGAGAGCGGATCTCCGGGAAGAGCAGAAAGATGTTTTCCCATTGCTTCCGCTCTAGCACTCGGCTCCCTTTCAAAGAACATCTCATAAAATGCGCCATTGTATGTTTGCGAAAATGAGTTTAGACTCAGACATGTCAAAAACATTGCTGTGAATATTGTAATTTTCGTCTTCATTTATAACCTCCTTTTATAAGGATAATCTTTAAAAATTTTATCCTAACCTGTACAAATATATAAATTCGTGAATTTCCAATTGTCAAAGAATTGTCAAAATATTTGATAAAGTAAAAAATTCTGAAATAAGACATAAAACCGGACTGAAAAACGGAAACCATATTACCGGGGAACTCATCAGCATAGGCGGCTCAATGATAGAGATTAAGATTGATAATGAAATTCTTATTTATAATGATACTGAGATCAAATCCATAAGTATAGCGAAAATAAATTCTGATATGGCTAATTTAGAGCCGTTAAGTATGGTAAGCGATGAAAAATTCAGATTCATCTGCTCAATTCAAACCGGCATAAACATTCCGGTTGGCAACTTCTCGGATGATTTTGGTCCCGGTATTGGTTTTCAGATGTCAATTTATCATTTGTTCAGTAACGTTTTTGGAATTGGTCCCGAATTTCAGTTAAACACTTTCTCCGGAAATGATGTAACTCGAAAAGATCCCTACTATACATAATATTATACTTATAAAGGGACTTACAGTGGAGGTTCAGGGAAATCCTTCATTTACGGTTCCAAGCATCGGAGCTTTTTATAAGTTAAATCCGAAGTTTAGAATAAATTGTGAAATTCAGTATAACTTATTACCAAATCAGGAAACTTTTACCATTACAATGTAGAAGATAATGATAATGCAAAATTTGTATCCATAAAGTTTGGAATAATGTACACAATATTTTAGAGGTCAATTATCAGAATTTTCAAGTAAAATGAGCTAATAAAAGCTATATTTTAGCTTCGGGATGTTATAAAACCTCAATTACAGTCAAATTTCTAAATATTTTTTAATTTAATAAAAATATTTTCATTTAATGACATAAGTCATACTCCATTATAAATACTTTAATTAAATTGTTAACAGTAAAGATTGAATTCCTTGAGCTTTTAATCATTAGTTGTATTAGATGAATTAATTAACTTTGCTGTTATGGAAAAAAACAAATATGGAAAATATTTTTATTACTTTATCTCATTTATTTTCCTGATCATAGGCTTATTAGGCATTAACAGGCTTATAACCAAAGCCGACCTGCCTTTTGCATATACCGCAGGTGACTTCAAAATCATTTCAGAAGAAGATTATGAAGCAATTAACACGGGTGATACAATTCTAACATTAAACGGGATAAGCATTAAAAGCATTTATCAGCTCGAAACAATTCTTGATGAAAAATCAACCGGTCAGGATGCTGAACTTGAGATAATATCGGCAGGGAATATTAAGTTCAATTATCACGTTCAACTTGTGAATTACTACAGAAATTTAAGCTTTATAATAATAAGTTTACTTGCAGGGCTCTCATTCTGGTTAACATCGATTTTTTTGATTAATAAAAAATACAACCGGAAATCCGTTATAGCTTTATTCTGGGTATTAATTCTGTTTTCACTTGCAACAATGACATCGCCCGGCAACTATTTTCCGGGTACTGACTGGACAGCTTATGTAATCAGAGCTGCCCACGTTTCTACATACTTTGCCGGAGGTTTAGCTTTCCTTTATTTTACATTTGTATTTCCCCTGAACAGAACAGAAGGTAATAAAACAATTTTAAATTTTCTGTTTTTGTATTCTATTCTTTTCTCCGGTGTTCTTATAACAGTACAATTATTATCTATCTCTGACATCAGCTCAGGATGGGTTTTCTTAATGGAAGACTTATGGAGAATAACCGAGCTGTCATTACTTATTTTCATAATTTCCGGAACAGTAAATTTATATTTGTATTACAGGAAAGTCAGGGGACTGCATGAAAAGAAAAAAATCGAATGGATTTTCTGGGGATTATCAGTTGGCGTTTTCCCTTTTCTTTTTTTATGGCTGCTGCCGGACTTGATGGGTTATAAGGACCTTATACGTGAAGAATATCTGCTTGCATTCTTAATCTTCGTCCCTGTCTTCTTCACAATGGCAGTTGTAAAATATCAGGTTTTTGAAATTAATGTTTTTATAAGAAAGAGCTTGCTTTATTCTGTTTTAACATTTACTACAATAATAATTTATCTGGTGGTTATTTCCTTTGTGTCGCTCTTTGCTAACGATTTGATGAAGGAGAGCGAAAACTTAATATCAATTCTGTTAATTCTTTTGATTGCATATATATATAATCCTCTTCAGATCAGATTGAGAAACTTTATTGACAGAATATTTTACGGAGAAAAATATAACTTCGAGAAAGCTGTTAAGGATTTTTCGGAAGGTATTAAAAATCAGATAACCATTCAGGGTCTGAGCAGATATGTTGTTACTGAAATAAAAAAAATAATTCAGGTAAAGAGGATTGCTTTTGCAGTTGCCGTGGAAAAAGGAAACAGGCTGAAAATTCTTTCGCAGCATAATTTTGACAATCTGAATGAATATTTATCAACGTTAAGGGTTAAAGTAATAAAGTCCGAAGCTGATAAAATAATAGGAATAAAAGAGAAAGCAGAGCCGGGAATTGAAATGAACAGCAGCATGAGCGAACTATTAGACAGATGGGGTATAAATATTATTTTCCCGTTTTCCGTGGATTCAAAAAACAATTCAGCAGCGATTTTCCTTGGCGATAAATTATCAGGACTAAGATTTACAAAAAGCGATGTCGAAATAATAAATGTATTAATCTCAAATGTAAAGGTTGCATTTGAAAAGCTTCAGCTGCAGGAAAAACTTGTTCTGGAAGAACTTGAGATATCAAGACTCGAAGAATTTAATAAAATGATGTCATATTATTTATCAAGTGTTTCGCATGAAATTAAGACACCTCTTACATCTATTAAAATGTTCACCGAAATACTCAAAGATCAAAATAATTTTATGAACGGAAACTCAAACGAATACCTGAACATAATAGAAGGTGAAAGTGACAGGCTTTCAAGGCTTATAAATAATGTTCTGAATTATTCCAAAATTAAAAACGGAATAAAGGAATATTCTTTCGGGAGAGTAAATCTCAATGAGATCATTGAAGAGGTTTTAAAAATAATGGAATACCAGTTTGCAATAGAAAATTTCACGGTTGAAAAATGTCTTAATGAAAATATTATTATAATTGCGGACACAGACGCTGTAAAGGAAGCATTAATAAATATACTTTCAAATTCCATTAAGTACTCTGCTGAAAAAAAGTTTATACGGATTTCAACTCAGACTGAAGGTGAGTATGCAGTTGTCCGTATAGAAGATAATGGCATCGGAATTTCGGAAGAAGACATTAAGAATATATTTAAACCCTACGTCCGTCTGAAAAATCTGAATACAAAACATACCGGGGGAACCGGAATCGGGCTTAGCATTGTCAAGAATATAATAGACGCACACAAAGGCAGGGTTGAAATTGAAAGTACATTAAACCGGGGAAGTACGTTTAGCTTGTATTTCAAACTGATGAATGTAAGGGTTTACAATGACTTAGTTGGTTGAGTGGTTGAGTGGTTGAGTGGTTGAGTGGTTGAGTGGTTGAGTGGTTGAGTGGTTGAGTGGTTGAGTGGTTGAGTGGTTGAGTGGTTGAGTGGTTGAGTGGTTGAGTGGTTGAGTGGTTGAGTGGTTGAGTGGTTGAGTGGTTGAGTGG
>CAYNTN010000179.1:0-8159 GCA_964399995.1 uncultured Ignavibacteriaceae bacterium | reverse complement strand
TCAACTAACTCAACTAACTCAACTAAACTCAACTAACTCAACTAAACTCAACTAACTCAGCTAAACTCAACTAACTCAGCTAAACTCAACTAACTCAGCTAACTCAAAGAACTGAATGCAAATTACCAACTATCTCAATTTATTTCCAAAGAGAATTTTTCTAAATTGTAGCTTGTCGGAGAAATCACACTGTGATAAAAAGTAAGGCGATAAACATATTCAACTCATTTTCAAAGAAGGAAATGGACCGTTTCGGAGAATATCTGAACTCTGATTTCTTCAACAAAAACACACGCATCATAACGCTGTTTCAGCTGATCAAAAAATTCCACTGCGACTTCAATAACCCGCAGCTCTCGAAGGATAATCTTAAGAAAAAATTGTTCGGAAGTAAAAACTCAAAGGACTCCTATCTCAGAAACCTGTTTTCCGATTTAAATAAAAAAGCGGAAGACTTTCTGAGTTACGTGAATTACCAGAATAACAAGAGCTATAATATACACCTTATCAGGGAGCTGTATATCAGAGAACATTCACGGAACTTCGAAGAGCGGCTCAGCGCTTTTGAAAAGCTTGTTGACAAGGAAAAATTTCTTTCGCCTACTTATTATCACGACAAGGCATTCGTTACTGAAATGAAATCAAACTTTAAGGTAAACAGGAAGCTGTTTGAAAAAACAAGACTTGACGATATTCAAAACAGGTACAAGTATTTTATGGTCAGTGTAATGGAATGTTATTGTCAAAACTTCATTGAGCAGCAGCGAGCAAACATTGATCATGATTTTTCAATTCTCAATCATCTACTTGAATTTCTTGAAAAGGAAATAACAAAATTTAAAAAGGATCCTCTCATACAGATTTATTATTATGCCTGTAAATGTTTTCTCAATGACTGCAATGAAAATGACTTCATTACTTTCAAAAATATTTACGATACCAATAAAAAGAATCTTTCACGGATGGAAAAAAGGAACATAAGCTCGCTCATTATTAATTATTATGAAAAAAATAAGAACAGCGAGCCCGGAAAGTATTACGGGGACGCTCTTATGATTTATATGGATATGATTGAGAATAATTATCTTTCATTCACAGGTTCTCGTTACGGCAATCCCATTGCTTTAAGAAATATCATAATTCTGTGCATGCATGTAAAAGATAAAGTTGCCATTGCGACATTTCTGAGGAAGCTTAATGATATTACAGCACCCGAGAACAGGAAGGAGATCAGGCTTTATGCAAACTCCATGTTTAATATTACGATAAAAGATTACAAGACAGCTCTTACATTTCTGTCAAAGATAAATGTGAACAGTTTTCTCGAAAGTGTAGATGACAACATGTATTTCAAAATTGACATAAAGAAATATACAATCATCAGTTTCATTGAGCTCGGATATTTAGAGAATGCGCTCGTGCAGATAGATGCATTCAAGCATTATCTGGAATATTCGGAAATTATTCCAAAAGATCTCAAGCAAAGGAATCACAAAATGTTAAACCTTTGCAGAGAGCTGATTTTTATAAAGATGAAACCTGATGAGTATAAGTTGATACAGTTAGAAAAAAAAATAATTCAGGCAAAAGATCTGAATGCCCTTTCGAAGGAATGGCTTCTGGAGAAATGCGAAAGGAGCAATTACAAATTTCCAATTTCAAATTACAAATAAAAAACACCTTATGCTGTAAGTTCAAAAAGGTTTTGATGAATCGTTTGTCCGGTACAAAATAATTTTCATAAGTATCCCATCTCTTCCATGATTTAAGCGGTTCTTAGATCACCTGATTTTATGCACCAGCGAATTAATTTCTGCCTCGCTGAAATCAAATTCGGACTCTTTTGATTTTTCCATAGCGGTGAAAATTACATATCCGCCGTTAAACGGAAATAGTATTCTTCCCAGCAGAAAGGTTTTATATGAAAGCCGGTCTGCAAAAACTTCAAAAAAATTCATGTCATAAAACCAGTCGCAGTGATTCTCATTATACCTGCCTTTTTCCGGATTTGCCGAAAGCAAAAATCCTTTTACCTTCAGGCATTTATGTATATTCTTCCAGCATTCGAATTGATTATCAACATGCTCAGACGTTCCGCAATTGGTTACAATATCAAATGCATTATAGAATTTTTCGGGAAGAGGTTTTGACAGATCAAGTGGCAAAGCTCCGTCCTCGCCGTTTAGGTCAATAGATGTATGCTTTACTCCTTTGCTTTCCCAGTACTGCTTTACTGTTGCAGGAAGATTCATGCTCCTTACCAGAGCTTTGTCCTGGAAAGTCTGATTGCCTAACTCCAGCATATATATATCACTTAATGATTTACCATTCAAAGCTGCATAATTTTTCACATAATATTCATAAAGCCAGAAGTCCGGCTGAATAACTCCCATTTACAGTTGATTTAAATTTCAAAATAATTGCAGATTTACAAAACATATCTATTTTTTTTATTTTAAAGCCGGCATTGCAATATCTATAAAATTAATAGTAAATCCTCCGGCCTCAGCTCTATTAATAAAATCCTGATCAGCATGTCCGTCAATCATCTTTCCGTCATAGCCGTTTATTTTTTCCCAGACTTCTTTTCTGAAAAGATAACTTCCGTTTTTCAAAAATGCATTGCTGCCCTTTAAACCGGCTTTCTCCTCTGAATTCAGTTTAATACAGACGACATCTCCTTTATCAATAGTATTTTCAATGAAAGTCTGATCAACTTTATCACCGGATTTCAGGATCAGAACCCACCTTCCTTTTGCAAACTCAACTGCGGTATTCCGCGCTGATGACAAATTAACATCATGATCATTCAGGATCTTAACTTTATGCTTCTCCGCAATATAATTAATATGTCCTGATCCTTCTGAATTACATATACCGATTGAATTACAAGGATCATCATTTATTAATATGACCTCTATTGCCTTAATGGATTGCTTCTTTGCAAACTCAATTGTTTCTTCCAGCAGCCCTGTCTGCTTACCACACAGAATTATTATCGAAACACTGTTCTTCCATGTAGCTGCCCAATGATGAACTGCACAGGTTTCATTTGAAATGCAGCCCGGCTTGAACTGCTCTTCCGGTCCATAAGGATAAAAATATCCGGATTTAAAAATACTTATTCCTTTAATTGACGAATTCTCGTTTGCGGGAATCCATCCCTTGCGTTTCAATAATTCGGTGAACATCAGCGGTCCCGTGCTTACTTCTATATCGCTCCTATTAACATCCATGTTGTTCATGTAAGTCATACATTCTTTCATAAACGGATGCTCCTTTTGCGCACCGAACAGGGCATTGTTAACAAATTGATTATTTCCCTTGCATTCTATACCGGCAAACATTTCACATTGCAGCAGTTCGTCAAAATTTTTTATGATTTCGATATCAACGTCAAAATAAAGTCCGCCTGTTTCGAAAATCCTCTGTACTCTCGCATACTGTGCCGCTACAGCAAACTTCTTATTTGCAATAAATGTGTTTATAAATTTATTGCGGGGAGTATTATCAAGTGTGATAATTCTGATCTCAAAATCAGGCAGATACTTCTTCCAGCTGTCAATATATTTGTGAAACTTTACGGGAAGCGGCTTGTCACTTATCCAGGTGGAATATATGATCTTAGGGATTTTCATTTTTTATTTTATAAAATACCATGAAGGAAATTCAATACCGTTCCAGAAATCTCCGGTGGTTAATTTTAATTCTGTATAACCGTTAGCGCTGCAAAAGTCATTTACTGCCTCGATGACCCCGAAATGATCCAGATATCTGCAGTAATCATGTCCTGAAACTATTCCTCCTGCTCTGACTTTTGGAAACCAGGCATTAATATCTTCCATAACGCTTTCGTAATGATGATCGGCATCTATATAAACGAAATCAAGAGATCCGTTTTCAATGGTATTTGAAATTTCTATGGAACTGCCTTTAATCAGAACCGCTTGCTGCGGCAGTAATTTTTTTGCGTCATGATAATCCTCCTCCTCTTCCCATATGTCTATGCATAGAAGTTTTCCCTTCCAGTGCTGAAGGATCTGATTGGAAAATTTCCCTTTCCTGACTCCTATCTCTGCACCCGTTCCTTTTTGTGAAAACTCATGGAATAATTTTCCAAGCTCATCACGCTTACCAATATTTTTAAGTTTCATTGTTTGAGAATTTATGCCGGGAAATTTACTCATAAAAAATAAAATGTAAAATACTTTTAGTTTAAAGTCCCTATTTTATAATCATTGCTATCCAATAATAATTTTATTTTACAAAGGAATTTCTTTTTATACACACTAATATTAGAGAAATTCGTGTAAAAAACAAACAATCACCTCCAAAATATGACAAAAGTCATAATCTTATATGATACAGATTAGTGAATAATAAGATTATTTTTGTGATATTTGTAATAAATTTAAACCATTTAAACCTTTAAAATGGAAACAGCAAAAACCAATCCTTCACGGGAAAGAAAATTAAAAGGGAAAGTTGTAATTGACATTCAAAAATGCAAAGGTTGCGAGCTTTGTACAGTAGCCTGCAAAGAGAATGCACTGATTCTTTCCGACGTTTTAAACAGCAAAGGTTACAGGTACATAATAGCAAATAATGATTTATGCACAGGCTGTGTAAACTGTGCTCTGGTTTGTCCTGATGCAGTGATAACAGTTTACAGGACAGACGGTAAAAAGAAGAAAATTGAAATTCCTCAGGGTGAGATTAACAAAGAAAAGAAAGTCATCAGTTCGATTTTAGCTGAAATAAAATAAGGACTGAATTTTATTTAACAGAGATATTAAATAAATAAACACTAATAATATTTACCATGGAAACTAAATTAATGAAAGGCAATGAAGCATTAGCTGAAGCAGCTATACAGGCAGGGTGTGATGCATATTTCGGATATCCCATTACACCGCAGTCTGAAGTGATGGAATATCTTTCAAGAGAAATTCCGAAATACAACAGTAAAGAGCATATCAGGATTGTGCTTCAGGCAGAGAGTGAAGTAGCATCTATAAACATGATTTACGGGGCAGCAGGTGCGGGATTCCGCGCTATGACGAGCTCTTCTTCACCCGGTATAAGTCTGATGCAGGAAGGAATTTCATACATTGCAGGCGCTGAGCTTCCATGTCTTATAGTAAATGTAAACCGTGCCGGTCCGGGACTCGGAACTATCCAGCCTGGTCAGGGTGATTACTTCCAGGCAACAAAAGGCGGAGGACATGGAGATTATAAACTAATTGTGCTCGCACCATCATCAGTTCAGGAAATGGCTGATTTTGTTTTTCTCGGATTTGACCTTGCTGATAAATACAGAAATCCCGTTATGATATTATCCGACGGAGCGATCGGGCAAATGATGGAAAAGGTTACATTTGGAAATTATACCATTCATAAAGTTGATAAGCCCTGGGCTACAACCGGCAAGCCAAAGACAAGACAGAGAAATTACATAACATCACTTCACATTCAGCCGGAAAAACTTGAACTGCATAATTTAAAGCTCATTGAAAAGTATAAAGAAATCGAGAAGAATGAGGTTCGTTTTGAAGAAATAATGACTGAAGATGCTGAATACATTTTTGTAGCATACGGTTTAAGCGCAAGGATATGTCACAAGGCGGCAATCATTGCAAGAGAAAAAGGAATTAAAGCAGGGATGTTCAGACCAATAACACTTTTCCCATACCCATACAAAAGACTAAATGAACTTGCAGACAAGGTAAAATTTCTATTAACAGTAGAGCTTAACGCCGGACAAATGGTCGAAGATGTACGGTTAGGTGTGAATGGGAAGATTCCGGTTGAATTTTATGGGAGACTTGGCGGCATGGTTCCGAATCCCGAAGAAATCGTAAACAAATTGGAAAACTTAATTTCAAATAATAATGTCAACTGAAGAATTAACAATTTTAGAAAAGACTGATACAAAAATCAGTTCTAATGCTGAGCATGCAGTGCCGGTATGTGAGAATGAAGAATATTTTCTCATTTATGAAAGACCTCATACACTGGTTGATGTTAACATGCATTACTGTCCAGGCTGCGCTCACTCTCTTGTACATAAACTGATTATGGAAGCAGTTGAAGAACTTGACATACAAGAACAGACAATCGGCGTGGCACCGGTAGGATGTGCAGTTTTTGCATATGACTATATGGATATTGACATGTCTGAAGCAGCACACGGAAGAGCTACTGCAGTTGCGACCGGTATAAAAAGATTAATGCCGGATAAATATGTTTTCACATATCAGGGAGACGGTGATCTGGCTGCTATCGGCATGGCTGAAACAATTCATACTATTAATCGGGGTGAAAATATCATGATCGTGTTTATCAATAATGCGGTGTATGGAATGACAAGCGGACAAATGGCTCCGACCACTCTTGCCGGAATGAAGTCCACTACAAGTCCTTTTGGAAGAGATGTTGCATTTCACGGATATCCGATCAAAGTATCGGAATTAATTTCGCAGTTGCCCGGTGCGTTTTATGTTACGCGGCAGACGGTCAATAAAAATACAGCAGTCAGAAAAACGAAAAAAGCAATTGTGAATGCACTCAGGTATCAGAAGCTTAACAAGGGAACGTGTTTTGTCGAGATTATCGGAAACTGCCCTTCCAACTGGAAAATGACACCGATTGAAGCAAATAATTTCATAGATGAAGTAATGGTGAAAACTTTCCCGGTTGGTGACATAAAGCTTCCAAGTGCAGAAGATTTAAAATCATTAACTTAAGCAGTATTTTTTTTACCACTAAAGCACTAAGAGCACGAAAGACACAAAGATAAAATATTTTAGATCATTTTTTTTGAATTCTCCACAAAGGTACAAAGAGCATAAAAGACACAACGATAGAGCTTTTTAATCATTTTTTCTTAGTGAACTTAGTGCCTTAGTGGTGAAAAAAAATTTGAGACGGTTGTTAGCTTAAATAAATTTAAATCAGTAAGGAGAAAAATAATAATGTTAGAAGAACTTATAATTGCCGGATTCGGAGGACAGGGAGTCTTATCAATGGGAATGACACTTGCCTATGGAGGTATGATTGAAGACAAGGAAATTTCCTGGATGCCGTCATACGGACCTGAGATGCGCGGCGGCACTGCAAATTGCATTACGATTATTTCGGATTCAAAAATCAGTTCACCGATAATCTTAATGTTTGATTCAGCGATAATTCTTAATCAGCCTTCAATGGATAAATTTGAATCAAAAGTTAAGCCCGGCGGACTGTTAATATATGAATCAACGAATATTAAACAGCTGAGCAAAAGAACTGATATTGAAATGATCGGAATTCCTGCGGCACAGGAAGCAGTGAAGATGAATAACAGCAAGGTAATAAATATGATCATGCTCGGTGCATATCTTGAGATGAAACCGGTAATTAAAATTGATTCTGTAATGGAAGCGCTGAAAAAAGTTCTGCCGGAAAGATATCATAATACACTTCCTCTGAATAAAGCGGCTCTGGATAAAGGGGCGTCATACGTGAAAGGTCTGAAGTCAGACGTCAGAGGTCAGATGTCAAACGTCAGAAGTTCGACAATTGAAGTCTAATTTCTGACATCTGACTATTTAACACCGGACTTTTTGAAGTCTGACTTTGCCATCTGAGCTTTGACATCTGACCTTTGACGTTTGACATTTGACGTCTCACGGTCTTATCGTCGCAATAAAGTTAATAGAATTATTATAAGCTAACAGCACATCATTAAGGTCTACATAACCATCATTATTTAAGTCTGACGGTAAAATGTCCCCAAAGACAAAATTCACTCCGTCATTATAAATTAACAGGACATCACTAAGGTCAACTACATTATTCCTGTCAACATCACCGGTGTAAATGCACCACCTTGTACCTTTAAGCTTCATATTATTTCCATATGCCTGCGCATCGGAAGTTGTGAAATCATAAAACGCAGGTGTGGTTGTATTTATGCTTACCGGCACTGAACTCCATGTTTCAAGAGAATTATAATGCTTCACTACAAGATAGTAGTCGCCGGCAGGTGAACGTGGAAATGTAACAACATTACTCAAACGCTGATAGTCAAGATATACATAACCTGTATCCACAATGTTGTAAGGAGGAGATGTTTCGGCAAGTAAAACATATAGAGCCGGATTTCCATTATAAATATC
>CAYNTN010000178.1:0-8323 GCA_964399995.1 uncultured Ignavibacteriaceae bacterium | reverse complement strand
TGTTTTTCTTTTGATCTCAATTGCATTATAAATAGCCGGAAGTGAACCTCCGCTGAAATCAATATCTAAAACCGGACCAATGATTTGTATGATTTTACCTTTGTTTATATTATCTGGCATTGAAAAATAGGTTGGTTTAAAAATTTAATTTATATTTTACAAATATAACGAAATTGAAAATTAGTTCAAATGGAATAGGAAGTGCGGATGGTAAAGATAGTAAAGATGAATCAATATGATTTCTCTTCTTTCAAAAACGTTCATTTTTATTTATTTAATTTAGTTAAAATCCGATAAACCAGATTGTTCAATAGAATTTTACCACTTAGGCACGAAGAACACTAAGGGTTTGAAGGAAATTTGAAACTGTAAGAAAAAATTCTTTTGCGATCTTTGCGTAAGTTCTTTGCGCACTTTGCGTTTAAAGACTTTTTAAAGTTTCTATTGAACAATTTGGGATAAATAAACTTCCAGTAATAATCACTGTCCCTGTACTCAAAACCTTCTCTCGCTTCTTACCTGCTAAGCTGAGAGGATAGGATGGATTCTCAAATATATGTTGCACTTTGATTATTCTGCCATAGTATTAAACTGCTAACTCAAATTTTTTTAAACATAAAATTACAAAATTCATCAATGCTCAAGTATTTCCCTTAATTTTGAAAATGCATGAATTTAATGTATTTATAGTTCGTAAATATTCTTTAGGGTTTCTCCTGAGGAGCTCATACAAACCCTAAACTTTCTTTAGGGTTTCCCTGAGGAGCTTATACAAACCCTAAACTTTCTTTAGGGTTTCCCTGAGGAGCTCGTACAAACACTTAAGTTTCTTTAGGGTTTCCCTGAGGAACTCGTAAAAACCCTTAACTTTCTTTAGAGTTTCCCTGAGGAGCTCATACAAACCCTTAACTTTCTTTAGGGTTTCCCTGAGGAGCTCATACAAACCCTTAACTTTCTTTAGGGTTTCCCTGAGGAGCTCATTCTAACCCTAAACTTTCTTTAGGGTTTCCCTGAGAAGCTCGTACAAACCCTTAACTTTCTTTAGGGTTTCCCTGAGGAGCTCATACAAACCCTTAACTTTCTTTAGGGTTTCCCTGGAGAACTCGTAAAAACCGTTGACAAGAAAACGGGTAAGTTTGTGAAGAGCAAATAATACCGAACGGGATTTGTGCGCGAAGGTAATAAAAATGTTTCAATATCAGTTCAATTAGTTGATTTAATTAAGAATTGAATTGATTTGAATTGAATTCTTTTAATTAATATATGCAGCAATTATGGTCTTTTCAAAATTACAAAATTTATCGCGTGAGGATGAGTATGATTAAAATTGTTCTAAATTATGATTTTTAGGAATAGAGGATTGTCGAATTTTATTAAGTCATTGTTATAAGAACTGTGACTCTTAATCCTAAAATCCTATGAATCCTAATTCAGACAGACTCTAAATCCTAAAATCTATGAATCCTAATTCAGACAAATTCTTCAAGGTCTCCTGATCACTATGAAATTTATCGAATTATTATAACACAATGTGATATCCGTCAGATCAATTATTGAATCTCCTGTCAGATCTGCAGGCAGGTATCTTCCGATTAGGAAATTTCTGGAGTCATTGAACACTTTTATTAAATCAGTCAGGTCTATATAACCGTTTTGATCAACATCCCCGCCATAAAGGCAATATTTCCCGCTTTTTAACTGTAAGTTATTACCATAAGCCTGTGATTGAGAGGTTGTAAAATCAAAACCAATTATTGGAACATTTATTATTCCTGATATGCTCCATGTTTCTATTGAATTCAGATGCTTTACAACAATGTAATAACTCCCCGCAGATGATTTTGGAAAAACAAATGTTTTAATAAAGGTAATTGAATCAATAACACCTCTTGAGGAATCTGACATTGCGTAAGGCGGTGCGGCATTTCTTAAAAAAATACTGAAAGTATCTCTGCGTGAGAGTTGGTTAAATAATGGAAAGTAAAATCCTTCAGGTATAACTTTTAAATTTACTTTTATTCCTGTGTATTCAATTCTCAATGTTCCAATTCCTGAGTTTGTCAGAGTATAACTGCTTTGATTTCGCATATTTATGTTGACCAAACTTCCTCCTATATTATCCTTTAAATAAAAAAATCCGGTGGAGGGAAATGACGTATTATTCCACGTGAATGTGATTGGATAGCCTGAAGGTGAAGGCTGAAACTGGGCTGTCCAGATTACATCAGTCATTGAATCTTTTCTTATATCAACCTTACTGTAATCTCCCGGAACAATGAATCTTGCATCAAATGCACCACCCGGTGGAACAGGAGGCAATGATCTCTCACCAAGACAAGTGTCAATTCCGCTTGTTCCGTTTGGCGACATTCCGAATATCAAACTATCTTTTACATTTCCTGCATCTGAGATTTTAAATGTATTCTTCCATGTCGTAATGCAGGAAGTGGAACTGTATGACGAATAGGAGTTGTATACATCGTTGCCGGATGTTAGATTTAGAAAAAAACTATTTAAAAATAAAATGTAAAATAATAATTTGCTCATGTTTTATTTTATAAAATTTTAAACATATGGTTTATATTCACTTTACCACCAGCATTTTTTTGGCAATTGTATTTTTTCCCGATTGCAGCTTATAAAAATATATCCCTGAAGACAAATCCGAAGCATTGAACATTGCATAGTGATAACCTGAGGTCTGATAGGAATCAACTAATAACCGTATTAATTTACCTGAAGAATTATAAACTGAAAGTTGAGTAATGTCATCTTTAGATAAACTATAATTTATCTTAGTAACAGGATTAAAAGGATTCGGATAATTTTGTTGCAGAGCAAATCCTACAGGCATTTCTGCATCAGTTTCAGCTGCAGTTATAAAACTATAAGTTACAGAAAAATTCAAAGAGCTGAAACCAATGGGATTTAAGACGAGATAATTTCCTGAACCATTGAAAATTGTATCAATCAGACTTCCTGTGATAATGTCCTGAATTCTAATACTCATTTCAAATGGAATATTCCACCAGCTTATCATAATAGACGAACCCGATCCTGTCTGATATTTTAACCTGTGCTTTTTTTCCCCGCTAAAATTTGTGTTTCCTTCTCTGTAATCTCTTTCCAGTCCGTTACCAATGGGAACCGGAGGAGTTAATCCAGTCCCTACAAATCTTGCATCAAATATACCTGACGGAGGCAAAGGAGGCAGTTCATTCTCATTTAAAAGTAAATCAATTCCGTTCGTTGCAGAAGGATCTAATCCAAACCATAACGTATCACTAGATGATCCGTCAGAGATATTTATTGGAATGTTAACCGCCTGTGCAAATGCATTATAAAAAGATATAGATAAGTATATAAATAGAATTAGATTAAATTTCATTTTTACGTTGAAAATCACCTCACTGAGGTAAGTGCAATGAATTGTTATTTTTTGATTTTCAATGCCGTTGCTTTTTTAAGCAACGGCATCATCAAAAATTATTTTAAAAGTACCATTCTCTTTATCTGTGAAAATGACCCTGACTGCATTTTATAAATGTATATTCCTGATGAAAGATTGTATGCATTGAATTTTACATCGTAGCTCCCGGCTTTTACAAATTGATTTACCAGAGTCTGAACCTCTTTTCCAAGCAGATCATAAATAACGATCCTTACTGAAGCATCCTGCGGAACATCATAATTTATAGTTGTAGAAGGATTGAATGGATTTGGATAATTCTGACTTAATGAATAATCATTAGGAATAATGCCTTCATCAATCAATACTATATTATCTAAGTTCTGATTTAAATCAACCTCAACCCCTTCTATTAAAACAACATTGAACAATTCCCCCGTCACAACATCTTTAAGTCTTATTCTGTGATTTTTTAAATTTGATACTTTAATTTTTACCGGCAATACTGAGGAATTTATTTTTATGGTATGCGTCTTTCCGTAAGTTTCTGTACTTTTATCAGAACTGAATCTGACATCGAAAATACCTTCAGGGGGCACAGGTGGCAGATCATAATTTTGTGTTATCTCATTTGCATTAGCAAGATGCAGCTCAGAAATGCTATTTTCCGAATTAGTAAATGTTAACTTTGTCCAGCTGCTTACACTATCAGAATTAACACTTGTGATATTATCTAAAGTACTTTTCATCAATGTTCCTGATGCTGATGTTTTGACCCAGTATCCTTTACCGGATTTTAAAGTATCAGTTATGAAATACATATTTGAAAATCCATAGAATGAAGAAGTAATAATTCCCGATGGTGAGGAGATTACAGACGATACTGCAATGTTCTCGTCAAACGGTCCGATTAGATTCCATCCTGCTACGACATTCATGTTTTTCGGTGTAACATTTATACCAAGTATATTGTAGGTTGTGTCGCTGTTGAATCTCAGCCAATAGCCTTTTCCGTTCTTCATACTATCTACTGAAACATATCCGGTTGTATAACTATACGCTAACGATGCAGCTGTTGGAAATAATGAAGTAACCTTCATATCCGCTTTAAGTAATGGCATAGACAAAATATTCCACCCTGATTTCAATGATATACTTTTGTTTATCTTATTATAGTATTCTATTCTTAGTGAAGTTATCCCGGAGTTAGTCAAAGTATAGCTATTCTGATTTAACATGTTAACATTCACAACGCTTCCTCCGACAAGGTCTCTTAAATAAAAAAATTCATTTGCAGGGAAAGAGTTTATGTCCCAGGTGAAAGTGATGGGGTAGCCTGATGGTGAAGGCTGAAACTGCATAGTCCAAACCTTATCTCCTGCCGAATCTTTTCTGATATCAATTTTGCTTGCTTCTGTCGGCAGTAAAAATCTTACATCGAATGCTCCTGACGGCGGAACAGGCGGTAAAGCTTTTTCTCCAAGACATGTATCAATGTTTATTGTTCCGAGTGCTGATGTACCTAACTTCAAGCTGTCCTTGACATTTCCGGCATCTGTAATTTTTATAGTGTTTTTCCAGATTGTAAGGCAGCTTTGCAAAACTGTAATGTAATTAGTTCTTGTTTTCGTATCCGTTCCATTTGCATTTGTAACTACTAATGTAACTGAATATACACCGGGAGTATTATATACTATCCCAGATGGATTCTGAACATTAGATGTCGAAGGAGTCCCGCCTGGAAATGACCAGCTCCATGTAGTCGGTGTATTCAATGAAGAATCTGTAAAGTTAACGGAATTACCATTATATAACGTTGTTGTATTTGCATAAAAATTACAAACCGGTGTGCCGCCTGGAGGAGGAGGAGTGAAGCCACCATTTTCAACAGAATATACAGGTGAACCGTTACCACCATCAGGATTTATAGTATCCATCAAAGCAACGGCAAACTGAGACGGATATGACTCACTGTCAACGGTATCGGGATATGGTAGAAAATATGCAACGTAAGTATTAGGCGATTCACCGAGTTTAAATCTTAGGTTCAAAGGAACAGTTTGAAATCTGTTAGCTGAAGTTCTTAATTGTGCCGTAAAAATTCTTGTACCCGGGAAAATTCCGCTGATGAAGAAATTTGCTAAAGAGTTTGGAAGATTTCCTGACATTTTTAAGAACCCACCTACAGAGTCAACCTGGAATGATGGCGGACGAAGAGCAGGTGGTAAACCGCCTGTTTGTGTATTAGCAGGACCTAATCCAAGGAATAAGTTTTCTCCCGGTCGTTGAATTGCTCTGTTATATGACCAGGTAAACTGACCTGCGCAATATTCAAAGTCATTTACACCAGGCTGACCTTGATTTATTTGCTGCATCCATATTTCAAAACGTAAGATACTATCTCTGACAGAACCACCCGGATTTGTAGTTGATATGTTCTTTACAGTCATAGTAAACCTGGGATCTTCCGGGTTGGTTTGAGCAGAAGTTATATTTTGATATAAAACAAAAGCTGAGAAGATAAATGCAAAGAAGAGTTTGTAGAATGTATTCATACCTTTAATGTTTATGTGAAAGAATTGAGTTATAACAAATTATTAAATTTTCTATGAAGAATAAATGAAAATTTGGATATGATTGGGTATGAATTGTACGACAGATATCGTAGTAACCAAAGAATTAAAAAAAATTCTAACATTTTCACAAAGCGTAAAACAAATATTTGTAATGGATGATAATTTTAATTATGTTGCAGCTGGGTGGTAGTTGTCTGAATTAGGATTTTTAGGATTAAAGGATGATAGGATTTTATGCTCTTAATCCTAAAATCATAAAATCCTATTAATCCTAATTCAGACAATTCATTCTCACTTCAAAAGCAGCATACTTTTCGAAACTGAAAATTCATCCGTCTCAAACCGGTAAAAATATACTCCTCCCGGATAGTCAGCTGCATTAAATTCAACCACATAAATTCCCGCAGAAAGTTTTTTATTTACTAAAACTGCTACTTCTTTGCCTAACACATCATATACATTCAATCTCACGTCTTGCCTCTCGCGTCTTGCGTCTCGCGTAACATCAAATCTTATTTTTGTAGAAGGATTAAACGGATTTGGATAATTCTGTGACAGACTGAAAGCAGCGGGAATTCCGGTTGTGACTGACATTATATTTGTTAATAAGGAAAATTTTATAACTGAAAAATCCATAGCTGTGACTGCACCGGTAATAAATCCGCTTAATATTATATTTCCAAATCCATCCAGTGAAACATTGTACGGGACATCATTCCTGTTTTCGGGCGAGTTATATCTGCTGACCAGGATTTCATTTCCTGAAGGATCATATTTTATGGTTACAATATCATCCATTGTTCCAGTACCGGCGCTTAGTCCGGTTACAAATACATTTCCTGCTGCATCCGTAACGATGCCTCGCGGTTCATCAAAATTTATCGAACCCGGACCGTTGTATCTCTTAGCCCACATTAAATCCCCCGATGAAGAATATTTTATTGTCATGTAATCATAGGAAGATGAGAATCCTGTAGTCGTCCCTGTTATATAAATATTTCCGTAAATGTCTCCTGCAATTGCCTTTGGCTCTTCGATATCTACTGACTGTGAAGTATATCTTCTAACCCAGAGTTCATCGCCTCCCGGAGAATATTTTATTGTGGCGAAATCAAGTGAAGTACCCGCTCCGATACTGGTACCTGTTATCACAGGATTTTCTGCAGCATCCAATGTCAGCGAAGTCATATTATCATTTGCATTGGCAGTACCGTTGTATCTTCTTACCCACATCTCGTCTCCGCTACTGCTGTATTTGATAATTACAAAATCATTTATAGTACCTGTTCCAAAACTGCTTCCGCAGACATATGAATTTCCTGATGCATCAATTACCAGATCGTCAGTCAGTTCATTTCCGTTTCCCGTGCCGTTGTATTGCTTTGTCCATTGTACATTTCCTTCACTGCTATATTTAATTGTAATTATATCAAACAAAGAACCGGTTACCCAGCTGTGTCCGGTGACAATTACACTACCGGAATTATCCGTTACTGCTTTTACTGCCACGTCTATGCTGTTCATTTCTCCGTTATATCTTCTTATCCATTGCTCATTTCCCTGGCTGTTATATTTTATTAAAACGAAATCCTTGTCTGAATTTTCACCTTTGCTCTCACCGGCAACATATACGTTACCGGTATTATCAAGCGTTATTGAATAAGCAATATCATTCCCGTTACCGGGACCGTTATATATACTTTCCCACAAAATATTTCCGGACGGACTGAACTTTACAGTATAAAAATCAAACCCCGCTCCCGTTCCGAGAATTTTCCCGGATGCATAAATATTTCCTGTATTGTCCGAGATATGTGTCAGCGCTTCGTCATTTCCATTAACAGATCCGTTATAACTTCTTACCCACTCCGGATTCAGCTGTGAAAAAAGCACACCGGAATTTAAAACTATAATTAAAATTAGTGATAATTTTCTCATGATTAGGTGGATTTGAGTTTGAAATTAATTTACCAGATTGGTAAAACTAATAAAAATGATTCAGTTAGTCAAAACTAATTTTGCATTTTCTTTAGCTTTCTGAAATCAGAAGAGATTAGAAAATTGGAGAGTGTCGTTCTCGTGAATCGTTACTCGTCAATCGTGAATCGTCAATCGTGAATCGTCAATCGTGAATCGTCAATCGTGAATCGTTAATCGTGAATCGTCAATCGTGAATCGTGAATCGTTACTCGTGAATCGTCAATCGTGAATCGTGAATCGTTACTCGTGAATCGTCAATCGTGAATCGTCAATGGTGAATTGTCAAACTTTATAAACTTTATAAACTTTATGAACTTTATGAACTTTATGAACTTTATGAACTTTATGAACTTTATGA
>CAYNTN010000177.1:0-8480 GCA_964399995.1 uncultured Ignavibacteriaceae bacterium | reverse complement strand
GAATAAATGTATTTATAAGAGAAAAAAATGTAGGTCTCAAGCTTAAAAAAGTTTGCCGGAATATCAGATTTAACAATTAAATCAATATTTGATTTTGTCTGCTAAATCCTGTCACTTCATAGATTCAAATCAAATTTTACTTTGTTTATCATACTCAGCTTTGATTTTAAATAAATATTCTTTTGCCGCTTCATATTCATTTGGAATCTCTCCTTCAAGTATCGCCTCTTCAAGCTTCTTTTTCAGTATTCCAACCTCTCTCGAAGGCTGCAATCCGAATATTTCCATTATTTCATTTCCCCTTACAGGAGATTGAAAATTCCTCAATTTATCTTTTTCCTGAACTTCAAGTATCTTCTTCTCAACTATTTCATAATTTCTTAAAAACTTACTTACCTTGTCCGGATTTTTTGAAGTGATGTCAGCCCTGCATAATTTCAGCAAATCCTCAAGTTCCTCACTCGCTTCAGCAGCAAGCCTCCGGATTGCAGAATCAGTGACTTCATCACTTGCCAGAGGTATCGGTCGTAAATGCATTCTCACAAGCTTTTCTACATATTCAAGCTTGGTCATAGGAAGCTTCATCCTGAGAAAAATCTTCTTCATCATTCTTGCTCCCAGCTCTTCATGTCCGTGAAATGTCCAGCCCGTACCCTCTACAAACTTTTTTGTCCTTGGCTTTGCTATGTCATGTACCAGCGCTGCAAACCGCAGCCAGACATCATCGGTTTTCCCCGAAATGTTATCCACTACAATGAGAGTGTGATAAAAAACATTCTTGTGATGATAATCTTTTCTCTGATCCACTCCTTCCAGCAGAGCTATTTCCGGGAAAATGATTTCCATCACTCCTGATTTATAAAGCAAATCAAGACCAATTGAAGGCTTTTCTGACATCAGAATCTGCAGAAATTCATTCGTAATTCTTTCCTGTGAAACTACGCCTTCATCCTTTAGCCGCAATCTCATTTCTTTAATTGCTTCAAACGTATTTTCCTCTATTTCAAAGTTTAATTTCGAAGCAAACCTGATTGCACGCATTATTCTCAACGGGTCATCTTCAAATGTTTTCAGCGGATCAGCAGGAGTTCTGATAATTCTATTTTCAATATCTCCGTATCCGTTAAATATATCAATTAATTTACCAAAGTTATCTTTGTTCAGTCCGATTGCCATGGCGTTTATCGTAAAATCCCTTCTCGCCAGATCTTCCTCAAGGGTAGCTGCTTCAACTTCAGGTTTCCTTGAAGTTCTTTTGTAACTTTCCTTTCGCGCCGATGCAAATTCAATTTTCAAATCTTCTGTCTTCAGTAATGCTGTTTCAAAATTCTTATATACTGCATCCAACTCAGTCCCTAATTCTGCTGCTGCAATTTTCGCAAACTTAATACCGTATCCCAGAACCATTATGTCAATGTCTTTGTCTTCAATACCGAGAATTAGATCTCTGACATATCCACCGATTACAAAAATGCGGTATCCTTTTTCATCAGCTGTTTTACCTATCCTCTTTAAATATTTATTATGAATGTCAAACTTCATATTTTAAAGAGTAATTGTTTCAACAGTAATGTTTTTTTCCGGATCGTTCTTTCCCGGAATGCTAATGATGTTATACTTTCTTATTTGATCATCTGTGATGGGAACACATCCTGCTGAGCTGTTTATAAATGTTGTATTATCAATATTATAAATCTGATTAATGTGTGTATGACCGTGCAGAACAAGATTCACTTTGTACTTTTTAAAAAACCTCAGAATTTTTTTCCTGCCGTACATTCTCATTTTCCAGTTCACAATCTTTATCCATAATGAATGTGCAGGATATGCGTCATCTGAAACTATCTCAAAATGATGGTGAATCAATATTATTTTATATTTGTCCTTTACTCCCTCCGATTTGAGAATATTTTTTAACTTTTTAAAATTATCCTTATCTATATTTCCGTTAGAACCTTCGGTATTCCTTTCCTCAGACCATTTATCTATTGAGTTCAGACCTACAAAAGCTACATCATCTGTTAACTTTAAATATGGAAAGGAATTATTACTTGGGAATGTTTCCTTGAAAAACTCTATAAACTTATCCATGTTCTCGTCATAATTAACTTCTTTGCACATTAAAGGAAATCTGAAAAACATTTTCCCTTTCGGAGCACCACCGAAAATATCGTGATTACCCGGTATTACGCTCAGCTTCGAAGAATCCAGCAGATCGAACTTTGAAAATATTTCTCTCACCAGCTGCAAATCCTTCAAATTCGGATTTTCTGCCAAATCTCCTGTCACCGCAATGTGATCGCAGTTTCTGCTCTTAATGTCATTCAGAATCTCCACCAATCTCACTCCATGACCTTTCTCATCGTCAAAGCAAATATGTGTATCCGAAATGTGTGCTATTTTATACATATTATTTTTTTTTATTAGTAGTAAATGGAAATATTAGTTAATATTAAAAGATGGTTTAAAAATTCTGCAGTTAACTATTTGCAGTCTCAATTTCCCTGACTATTTCATTTGCTACTTCCAGCGCCTGAAGTCCGTCTTCGAGAGTCACAATTGGTTCTTCATCTTTAATAATTGCATCAATGAATTTATTCAGTTCATATTTCATAGAATTAACTTCCTTTACCGGAGGTCTTTCATAAAATATTTTTACTTTGTTCCCTCCCTGTTCAAATTCTGTCATTGCTATGCTGTCCCCGTCGTCTGACTTTCCGTCACTCATCCTGAATACTTCCGAAGTGTTCTGCAAAAAATCAATTGAGATATAAGCAGACTTTTGAAAAAGTCTCATTTTGCGCATCTTGTTCTGTGATATTCTCGATGCAGTAATGTTTGCTACACACCCGTTCTCAAATTTTATCCTCGCGTTGGCTATATCAATTTTATCGGTTATGATCGCAACTCCGTTGGCATCAATTCTTTTCACTTTCGACTTTACAAGATTTAATATTATGTCAATGTCATGTATCATCAGATCCTGAATCACGGAAACATCTGTACCGCGGGGATTAAACTGAGACAGTCTGTGTGTCTCTATGAACATGGGAGCAAGTTTATAATTATCGAGTGCAAGTATCGCCGCATTAAATCTTTCTATGTGTCCTATTTGAATTTTGATTTTCTTATCCTCTGAAAGTTCGAGTAATTTAATTGCTTCTTCTGTTGTATCTGTTACCGGCTTTTCAATGAATGTATTTATGTTTTTTGAAATGGTTTTGCTTGCCAGATCATAATGCGAAGATGTCGGAGTCACAATGATTGCAGTGTTGATTTTTCCAATCAATTCATCAGCAGAATTATTCACGGCAAAATTATTTTCTTTTGATATCAGTTCATTCTTTTCCTCATCCGAATCAAAAATCCCTGCAATTTCAATGTCATTTCTTTCGGTACAAATTTCTTTTAACAGCTTTAAGTGTATCTTGCCTAAATGTCCGAGTCCGAAAATCCCGGCTTTAAGTTTTTCCATTTTATTTTATTTAATTGACGGTTCTGCGTGTATAATTACATTAGCCAGTTTTGGATAGTTTTCCTTAAGATTGAGGTATATCTTGCTTTCAAGCACTGTTACAATGTCATGCACTTCGTCAAATGAATGAATGAAATTAAAAACGCAGTTCATCGAAATCCTTATCTTGCCGTTAGAGCTGACTACCTGTATGTCACTGCTTGAAATCACATCATTGCATTCACTTAAAATTTCATAAACTTTCCTTATAATCTCATCTGAATTTAACGTTATGTCTTTGGTATCGAAAACTATTTCACTCGGCTCGTCAATGTGAATTCTCAAATGCGAAATTATATCTATCTCTTTCTTGATTTTATCCTCTATTTCTGTAATCATGCTGTGTGCTTTAGTCAGATCATTTGTATTATCAACCTCAATATGCAGCTCGGAATAAATTTCATTGTCAATCTTATGCGAATATATATCATGACATTTAAAACCGTAGTCATTCACAATCATTCTTATTTTGTCATTTATTGTTTCATCTTTTGTCTCGATCGGTTCAGAATGGATTATTACGTCGGCATTTTCTATAAGCTCATTGATTTTCCTTTCCACACTGTCCATAATATCATGAGCTTTTGAGAAAGGAACGAGCCGGCTTATTAAAATCACCATGTCAATATAAATCTTCGAGCCAGATCCTCTGATCCGGAAGCTTTTTATCCCTTCAACTCCTTTAATTAAAAGAGTTTCATACTTTACTTTCTCATACAAACCTGCAGGCACTCTGTCCATCAATGCATCTATCGATTTTTTTGAAAGCTTGAATCCCAGATAAATTATCACTCCTGTCACAATCAAAGCGGCAATAGTGTCGGCAATTTTACTTATTCCCAGATAAACAAATAACAGTCCGACTATTACTACTCCCGAACTCAATATATCCGAAGAAAAATGAAGCGCATCGGCTTCCAGCGCATTCGACTTTGTTTCACCGGCAACTTTCTTTAAAATCCTGGCTCTGAAAAAATCTATAACAATTGATATAATTAATGCTAAGAATATCCATATATTAACCTTTACTTCGACATCCTTATTTATAAACAGCCGGTTAATGGCTTCATAAATTATATATGAACTTGTCAGAAACAAAATGAATACCTGAAACAATGCAGAGAAACTCTCGACTTTTTCATGCCCGTAATTATGATCTGCGTCAGGCGGACGTGAAGAGTATTTAATGGAAAGTATAGTGACAATACAGACAAAAATATCTATTGCTGAATTAAATACTTCCGATAATACTCCCAAACTTCCGCTGAAATATGCAGCAAGCAGCTTAATTAGTGTTATTATGACAGCCGCATATAATGAATGCCTGGCAACTTCGATTTTCTTCTGAGCAATATTTTCCGGTAAAACGCTAATGTTCTCCATTTATTTTACTATGTTTAACAGTGTTTTGAAGTTGTATTCAAGTAATGATATTGTTTGTAAACTCAGAAAGATTTTAATTAGGTTCGGTAATTGAGGTGTCCTTGATTTTCTGTGTTAGAAAGACACCTGCCATAGTTATACTTGCCCCGAGGATAAAAAAATAAGATAAATTTTCTTTTAATAATAACCAAGAAAAAATAATAGTAACAACTGGTGAAGTATTGGTCAGTGTAGTCAGCGTGCTTGGTTTAATTATCTTTACAGAATAGCTGTAAAGAAAATAACTGCCGAAAGCAACCAGTAATGTCAGGTGCAGATATCCTATGATTACCCATCCGTTTACACTGACGAAGCTGAGATTTTTTACATCAAATAAAAAAATAGGTACATAAAGAATGATACCTATAACAAAGGAAACAGTTTGCGTTTTTAATGCTCCGTATTTTAATACCATGTTCCGGCTCATGGCAAGATATACAGACCACGAAGCAACAGCTAAAAATAGCAGTATGTCACCGAGCATATAATTTACACCTTCGGTTTTCGGTGTAATAAGATTTTCATAAAAAATTATTGTTATACCAAAGACAGTTAATGAAATTGTCATTAATTTTTTCAGTTCAAATTGTTCATTCTTGAGTTTTATCGAGATCAGGTATATGATCATTGGCGTAAGAGCGTATAGAACTCCCGAATGTGAAGCTTCGGAAAGTTTTATTCCTTCAAGAAAACAAAACTGATTTACAGGAATTACAAGAGCTCCTAATATCAGGAATAAAATAAAATCCTTTCTTTCGATCCGGAATGTTTCATTCCGCAATTTAAAAACAAAAAGCAGTAATAAGGTTGCAACTCCGAATCTTAAAAATGCAAGTGACAGCGGCGAGATTGCTTCTACAACATATTTGGCAGCAATTGGCGTAAATGCAGCAGTGAATGTTAAAAAAAATACCAATAAGAATTTTTTCATCTTAGCTGCAAAATTAGATTTCAAAAAAGGATACCTGAAGGTTTAAATAATACTAAACCTTAACTTCCTTCTTTTTGGCTAAAGATGCTTTCAATTTTGCTTTCTTAATTTTTGCTCTCTTCCTGTGTTTGTTGATTACCTTCTGTTTTGGTTTATTCATTATAATAATTGTTATGATTGAAATTAATTAAACTGTAAATCAATTGACTTAGAAGTTATATCTTTGATTTAAGCTACTGTAATTTTTTCTTCAAGATAAACATCCTGAATTGCGTTCAAAAGTTTTACACCGTCTTCCATTGGCTTTTGAAAAGCTTTTCTTCCCGATATAAGTCCCATACCACCGGCTCTTTTGTTTATAACAGCTGTCTTGACTGCTTCAAGCATATCGGAATCTCCTTTGCCGGTAGAAGCTCCTCCAGAGTTTATCAAGCCGCTTCTTCCCATAAAACAATTCGCAACCTGATACCGGGTCAGATCAATCGGATTATCGGAAGAAAGTTTTTCATAAACTAACTTGTGTGTCTTTCCGAATTTCAATGCATTATATCCTCCGTTATTCTCAGGTAATTTCTGTTTTATAATATCCGCTTCGATTGTAACTCCGAGATGATTCGCCTGCCCTGTCAGGTCAGCTGATACATGATAATCTTTATCTCCCTTTACATTGAACGCCGGGTTCCTCAGGTAGCACCATAATATTGTGACGAGTCCAAGATCATGCGCATAGGAAAACGCTTCCGAAACTTCCTGAATCTGACGGGAAGATTCATCAGAACCGAAATAAATTGTAGCGCCTATTGCAGCCGCACCCATATCAAATGCCTGGTCAATATTTCCGAATAAGATCTGATCATACTTGTTAGGATATGACAAAAATTCATTGTGATTGATTTTCATTATAAAAGGAATCTTATGCGCATATTTTCTGGCAACAGAACCTAACACACCAAGAGTAGATGCAACAGCATTGCAGCCTCCTTCGATGGCAAGCTTAACAATGTTTTCCGGATCGAAGTAAACCGGATTCGGCGCAAATGATGCTCCGGCTGAATGCTCGATTCCCTGATCGACCGGCAGAATTGACAGATAACCGGTTCCTCCCAGTCTTCCATGATTGAATATCGACTGCATATTTCTCAGAACATTAGGTGACCTGTCACTGCCAACCCAAACCCTGTCAATGAAATCCTTCCCGGGTAAATAAAGCATATCCTTTGATATCGTATTGCTTTTGTATGTTAACAGCGATTCATTATCCTTTCCTAAAATTGATTTTATTTTTTCGATCATATTTATATTAGTTAAATTAATTTTGAAATCTTAATTTTAGTTAAACTCTCTCCTGATTTTACAAAGTATTCTTTTTCAAAATCCAGGATGGTACTCCGTATGAATCCAAGCGCGATATTCTTACCGTCATGCCTTACAGCACTGGAAATAAAACCGGCTTCAGCATCACCGGCAATTATTTTCATCCCCTTATTCAAATAACCATCGGATTCTATTTTAACCATTTGCTTAGGACGCTTTCCCTGTGAATCGAGCCTCGCAATCACTTCCTGTCCTATGTAACAGCCTTTGACAAATGAAATATATCTGTCAAGCCCGCATTCCATCGGATTGATATTATCATTTAATTCATTCTCTCCTTCAGGCAAACCTGCATCAATCCTCATGAATTCATACTCTTCACAATCTTGCTCTCTGATATCTTTTAAAATATTTTTATACTTTTGCAGACTTTCTTCCCGGCAGATAATATTCAGAGTTTCAAATTTAAAATCATCCGTAAATAAAAATTCATCTGTACCCGTTTTATAAATTTTATTTTTTGTAAAACCCGCTTCCGAAATTCTCGATGCAGCTTCGGCTATGTGATCCCCCGTGACGATGATGTTAAAGAACTTATCATCGCATTTCTCAAGTATTACATCATCGGAAATAATATACTTATTCAAATGAGAAGTCACTTTGTCCTCAAAATTATTTGAAGTAAGGATATAAGGCTGGTCATTAAAATTTAAAACATTTACAAGATCAACAATCCTTCCTTTATCAGTGGTAAGAATAGTCCTGCGGAATTCATCCTCAGGAAGTTTTCTGAAATCATTGGTTGACATCCTGTTTATGAAATCGACAAGATCTTTACCTGAAGCCTTTATCAATCCTGTGCTTTTAATAAAAAACTTTGTTGCCAATGAATTATTTTTAAAAATACTTAGCTATGATTATGTAAATGCTTAGTGAAGCAGCGATCAAAGTAGTAATTGAAATTAATGTAAACACTATTATATCGACCGATTTTTTATGTCTTTCATAAATCCTTTTTAAGAAAGACTGTTTTTGAATATCTTTCGGGGCATCCCTGTCTTCAGGGAAGTGAGATAGATCCTGCAGCTCGGTGTTCACTTATATTGAAATTTTTACAAATATAAAGATTTTTGAACTGAGATTAAATGAATTTGGGAATTGGGATTTCGAATTTGGAATTTTATAAATCTTAGATTTTAGTTTTTGGATTTTAGATTTGACTTAATTCCGGATTTTGTATTAAATTGGTTCTATATGATTTACAGTGGAAATAATTTTTGAATACCCATTCTGCCATCA
>CAYNTN010000176.1:0-8551 GCA_964399995.1 uncultured Ignavibacteriaceae bacterium | reverse complement strand
CTCATAGCTCATAGCTCATAGCTCATAACTCATTGCCCTTAAATTCTTAATTAACCAATTCAGCAATTTTCGCTCTCATCCATTCCTTCCTGGATATGAACTTAATTTCATTAAATTCCTTTTCAAGAAGTCCGGGATCCTTTCTGCCTGCTGGATTTACTTTGAAATTTAAAAGTTTCCTGTAAAAATTCATAAAGTTTGAAGAGTACTCTTTGTGATCCTTGGGAATTTCCTTATGATTCCTCAGGTAATGTCCGAGTTTATCCAGTTCAAGGAAAGCTTCTTCATACATTTTTAATTCGTAATAATTATTAAGTTTCAGAGTTGAAGAATCGAGATAAAGCAGGTATTGAGTTTTCTTAATGTTTTCCAGATCAAGAAGGGATTTGGTATATTTTTGTTTTGCAAAATTTAATTTGGCATAGGATATCATTGTTTCATCGTCTCTGATTTCGTGAGGAAGAATCGGAGAATACTTCACAATAAATTTTTGAACCCAGTCATATTCATTAAGCTCGATTCCGATATGAACGTATTCCCTGAAATGGTTAAATAAATACTTATTATTTGTCAGATCGTAGATAAGATTTTGGTTTAGCTTCTCGTTATAGAGTTTGAACAGCTCACTTTTATATTTTACATTTCCCTTGTTTTGCATGTGGATGCAGTAATTTATCAAATACTGAAAAATTCTTGTCTTGTATTCATCCTTTAACTCTTTCAGAAGTTTTGTAAATATTTTATGAGACTCCTGATAATCCTCATCGCTCTCACTTTCAAATGCTTTGTATAAATGATAATTCATTGACGTAATCCTAAAGATCATCGAGCGAGAATCACAGAAGCTTTTCATCATTTCACCGAGATCCATTTTTTTTAAATGATCTTTGACATAATTAGGTTCATATTTTATGTTATTAAATTCCTGCTGTGCGAATTCCAAACCGGCTTCAAATAGAGTAAGAAGACACAAGCATAAATTTATCAATGAATAATTGTAATAATCATTGTAAACAATGTCGATCTTGTTTTTTGCCAGCAAATAAGTTGAATTGAGTTCGCTCAGCTTTATGAGATTCTGAATTTTACTTATGTCATACTTTTCATGATTCAGCTGTTTGAGTGTTTCCTTGTATTTTATATTATAGGGAACAAACAAATTCTTTTCCAATAATTTTTCCAAAAGCAATCTGTCACGCTCAGCCTTTTTGTTCTCCAATCCACTAATAATCAAAAATTTTTCCCCGAGCTTGTAAAGTTCTGAATAACGGTTTCTCAAAGTTTGTTTACTGAAATTTTTGAATTCGTCAGAGATATGTAGCTTATAATCATCTTTATCAAGATTTGAAGTATTTTTTATTCTTAAAACTTGTTCTAAAAAGGGAATATAGTTTCTTCCTTTGGTGAAATATGATGATGCAATGAATTTCTTAAACTGCTCAATTTCTTTTGCAGAAAGAGAGTGAATCAGTAAAATCAGCTTGTAATTAATTAGTGCCAAAGGGTATGAATTTTTAAATAAAATACCTAAAATGCAAAAAAAATAAAACCTTTTTTGATTTAAAAACTAAAATTTTAAGGATATGAAATTTAAAGCCTTATTGTGGATAGCACTGGCTTATTAACAAAATTAAATAACGTTCTCCTGATTCTTCCAATACACAAGGTATCAGCGTTTTGTCTCAGAATTGCTATTGGGTATGAATGCTCTTGAAAATTGGGCAATTAGATGATAAAAATAAAATCTTTAGATTAATGTTCACAAAAAATCTGGGTATGTCTTTGAAAAGCTTTCTTTGTAAAATCAGTTCATTATTATTAATTTGATAGCATTTAATAGCATATTTTTTTGAAAGAGAATCAAATTTACAACCGGCTTCAGTTCATTCCCCTTTCACAGCTATAATTTTGAATAATCATTCTAATTAAATATGTCTTATTATTTTTTTTAAATAAAGTTGCTTAACACATCCAATTTAAATGCAATAAATTTATCAACTAAATCACCATTTCTTTTAAATTAAAATAAATTAAAACATGAAAAAGTTAATTTACTTTTTTTCCTTAGTTTTGTCTTTCTTTATAATTTCGAGTGAGTCACATTCACAGATCACAGTTTCCGGTTCTACCGGAGCTGACGGTTCTTACACTGATCTCACCGGAGCAGCAGGAGCTTTTTTTGCAATCAACGGCTCTGCACAAACAGGAAATAATATCGTTATTTCAGTCACAGGTGATGTACTTACCGAATCAGGGACAACTTCACTTAATGCCAATGACTGGACTTCACTTTCAATCTCTCCGTCAGGCGGCGCAAGAACTATTTCAGGTTCGGTTTTAGGCGCGCTGATAAATCTGAACGGAGCCGATAACGTACTCATAGACGGATTGAATACAGGCGGTAACTCATTAACAATAGAAAATACCAGTATTGGAACTGTCCTTTCCCCATCTTCTACAATCAGGTTTATTAATGATGCAACTAATAATATTGTACAAAACTGTACTATAAAAGGTGCAAGCACTAATGCTACGACTTCGGGTTCTATTTTTTTTAGTACCGGAACGACTACAGGAAATGATGGAAATACAATAACCGGAAATACAATTACAAGCACTAATTCAGCTCCTGCTGTTGTTACAGGATCTACAAGCGGAACAACTTTAACCGTTACTGCAGTAACATCAGGTACTTTGGGAGTTGGTCAGGTCATATCAGGTGGTACACTTCTCACAGGTACAGTAATAACTGCTATTGGCACCGGAACAGGAGGCGGTACAGGAACATATACGATTTCTCCAACACAGACAGCAGTACCAAGTACAACTATTACCGGAACAGCTACTGGTTTAGTCAACAATGCCATATTTTCATTAGGAACAAGCGCAGCTATTGATAATAGCGGGAATACTATTACAAATAATAATATTCAGGATTATTTCAATCCGGCAACTGTTACAAACGGAATATTTCTTAGTACTGGTAACTCTACGTGGACAATTACAAACAATAAATTATTTCAGACTGCTAACAGAACATACAATGTTGGTGTCATACACAATGGTATTCAAATTACTTCGGGAGGCGGATACACAATTACAGGAAACGTGATAGGTTATGCAAATTCCGGCGGAACCGGGACGACAAATATGATCGGGATTAATGCTACTACCGGTGCTCTTGGCGGAACATTTCCAAGTTCTTACACACCCGGCGGAACAGCTAATGCTACACGATACATTGCTATTAGCTGCTCTTTCTTATCCGGAGGCGCTGTTTCATCAATTCAAAATAATACGATAGGAGGATTTGCATTATATACATCAAGTAATTCCTCATTCTCACAGGGAATTCTTTGCGGCATAAATGTAACTTCAGGAAATGCGAATATCGGAAATGTTACGGGAAATACTGTCAGCTCTATTTATACAGCTAACACTGCATCGGGTGGTACTATCGTAGGTATCTTTGCTCAATGCTCAGGTCCATCACCATTAAATACAATAACCATTCAGAATAATACTGTAAGCAACCTTGACGCGATGGGAACAACAGCATCCTTATCAGGAGGCGTAACAGGTATAAATATTTCAAGCTCAGGAAATTTTAATGTTACAAATAATACAATAGGTAATAGTACGAATCCTAATTTAAGGATGGGAAATCTAACAGACGGTAGTGGCAATTTATCAAATGCAGGAACTACATTCGGCATAGCAACAGGTTCAGGTCTGTTTAAAGGAATCTTAAGCAGTGCGAGCGGAGTAAGCAGTACTATCGGAACTAATATAATTAGAAATGCTTCTCTTAATTCAAATTCTACTTTAGCCTCATTCAGAGGAATTGAACATACGGGTTCATCCGGATCAACAACTATTACAGGTAACTCAATTACAAATCTAACCAGTGAATCTGCAAACACAACACTCAATTCAGCAGGACTCGCAGGGTTAGGAATTCTCGTAAGCGGTGGAGCAACCGGTACAAATGTAATTCAAAATACAATTAGCGCGTTAGCTTTAACTAATACTACAACTAACGGAACAAATGTCGGAGGAATCGGAATAACAAGTGCTAATACCATCAGTGTATCCAAAAATATCATTTATGATCTGAGTAATGCAAGCACATCAGGATCAGCAACAACTCCCGGTACCATTTCAGGAATATTCATAAGAGCTGCAGCAATCGCGCCTTTGAATATTTTCAATAATATGATCACACTCGGAACTTCTGTTGCCACAAATACTTGTATTGTCGGTATTTGGGGAAATCATGGTCAGCTTAATAATCCAACTGTTACAAATATATATTATAATTCAGTTTATATAACCGGAACATCAGCTTCAGGTAGTCAGCCTTGCTTCGGATACTTAAGAGGTGATCTTTCGACAACAGCAAGAACTACAACAGTAGATATCAGAAACAACATTTTCAATAATGACAGGACTGGAGGCACAGGAAAGTATTATGCAATTGCTAACAATTACGGTGCAACTGCAAGTACTACAGGCTGGGGTGTGAATGCATCGAACTTCAATGTACTAAATTCATCATCTGCATCTACAGTTGGTTTTTGGAATGCAGATCAGACATTAGATACATGGAGAACTGCATCTTTAAGCGACCAGTTAAGTCTTACAGCAATCCCTATTACATTTGCAAATTCAGCAGCAGGGGATCTTCATTTAAATATGGGCTTAACGCCGACACAGTTAGAATCAGGCGGTATAGTAATAAATGGATATACAACAGACATTGACGGAGATACAAGACCGGGACCAATACCTTCATTTAACGGCGGTGCCTGGGCTCCTGATTTCGGAGCAGATGAATTTGACGGAGTGCCAAACGATCTTACTCCTCCGCTGATTACATATAATTTATTACTGGGTTCATCATGCTATACCTCACGTGATTTAACAGCTAACATATTTGACGGATTAGGATTAAATACCTCACCAGGATTAAAGCCAAGAGTTTATTACAGAAAAACAACAAACTTAAATACAATTCCTGCAACAAATGATAATACAACGGACGGTTGGAAATATGCTGAAGCATCAAACTCAATTTCTCCGTTCAACTTTACAATAGATTACAGTATTACTTTCGGAGGAGTTGCTTCCGGAGATGTAATAGAATATTTTGTTGTGGCACAGGACACAGCACCAACACCAAATGTCGGTATCAACAGCGGAACATTTGCATCGACTCCATTAAGCGTAAATCTGACAACTGCCAATCTGCCTACAGGTACAATTAACAGTTATAGCTTACTAACCGGATTAAGCGGTCTGGTAACGATAGGAGCGACAGGAACTTATACAACTCTTACTGATGCAGGGGGCTTATTTGCAGCAATAAACACAAATGGATTAAGCGGGAATTTAATAGCTGAAATACTTGATGCAAATATTACGGAAACAGGTTTGAATGCGCTTAATTCAGTTCAATATGGCTGCGCTTCAAGTAATTCTCTGACAATAAGACCCGCTTCGGGAGTTACTACTTTATTATCAGGTTCAAATGCAAATGCTCTGATTGATTTGAATAGTGCAGATTATGTTACCATTGACGGATCAAACAATGGTGGATCCTCAAAAGATATGACGATAAGAAATACAGGAACAGGCGCAGCGATTAGGTTAATAAACGGTGCTACATATGATACAGTACGATCATGCATAGTAGAAAGTCAGAATGCATCAACAAACGGAGGAACAATATTTTTCAGTACTTCAACAGGAACTACCGGAAACAGCAATGATGTAATCAACGGATGCGATATCAGAGACAGGTCAGATGCAGCAGGCGTTCCTGCTAATGCTGTTTATTCCGAAGGTTCAGTAGGATTATTGAATGCAAACAACAAAATTTCGGGATGTAATATATTTAACTTCACGAATTCCGGAGTATTAGTAGCGGCTGCAGGTGCAGGTGACGGATGGGTCATTAATCCAAGCAACTTTTATCAGACAGCATCAAGGACAACAAGAATAAAATTTATATCAATTCTTGGCGGAAGCGGACACTCAATAATAAATAATTATATCGGGGGTTCTGCACCGAATGCAGGCGGAAGTTTCTCTTCGATAGCCAATGACTATACCGGAATTGATCTTTCAGTTGGAACTGCTTCACCAACCAGTGTACAGGGAAATACCGTAATGAATATCAGGGCAACCAGCGGAAACTTTGGATGTGTGGGAATTTATGTTGGTACAGGCAACGCAAACATTGGAACATTAACAGGAAATACCATCGGATCTTCGGACTCATTATTGAGATTAGAAATGACTCCGGGAGGTTCTTTCGGAATTGGCAGCAGAAGCCCGGGTATTGTAAACATTAGCAATAATATGATAAACAATATTCACATGCTGTTTCAGGTTGAAAGCAGCGGTATTGGAGGAATTTATACCGAAAACACTGTTTCCGGAACCTATTCCGTAATCAATAATACCGTAACAAACATGACAAGTAAAGCCCGCGGAGGAAACCCTCTTTTATTAGGGACTGCAAATATGAACGGGATTACGATATTTATAAAGGGAATATGTACTGTCCGGGGGAATACAGTTATTAACATCGGTAACACATATACTTTAGCAGGCTTGTCAGCAAGCAATATAAATGGTATGAATCTTGTAGGGACTCTTGCCGGTACGGTTGTTGAAAATAATGTTATTGCTGATTTATACGGCTCTAATACAGTAACAGGAAATAATGCCGAAGGAATTGTCGGTTTTCAAACACAACAAGCTGCATTCGGAACATTTGTTAACAATACAATTTCCTTAAATGGAAGTTCAGGAGCTTCAGACAAAAGAGTTATGGGTATTAATGAAACTTCAGGACAGTCAGGTGCAATGAACTATTATTATAATTCTGTTAATATTTACGGAACAAGCAGTGGTTCCAATAACACTTATGCGTTTACCAGAAGCAGTTTTGCTCAGACACCAGTCATTCTCCGAAACAACGTATTTTCAAATGTAAGAGTGGCTAATTCAACCGGATCCTGCATAGCTTTATCAAATGAGGTCACCGGCGCTAATACTGCAAACGGATGGTCAGCAACTGCTTCCAATTATAATGCATTATATACTTTAAACAGCGCTACAGCAACAAAATGGGGAGCAAGTAACTTTGATCTAGCAGGTTTTCAGGCTGTTTCAGGAGGTGATTCATATACATTATTTGGTGATCCGGGACTTACATCAAACACAAATTTACTTCCCGACGGCGCAAACAACAACAGCTGGACACTTAAAGGAAACGGTATTGCACTTAGCTCAGTAGGAACTGACATCGTCGGAACTCCAAGAAGCACTTCAATACTAACAGGCGGTACTGACATTGGCGCGTATGAATTTTCAACTTCAGTCGCTCCTCCAAATTATAATAACGCGACGGCTTCGACCGGTATTTATAAATTTATTCACAAGCTTGATACTATGGCAACAGTCAATGTAACTACCTTAGGTACTTTAGCGGATGTTAATGTTCAGTATTATTCCGGTGATAATCCTCCGGGATTAGTCGGTGATACAACCGTGACTGCCGGATTTGGAAATGTTTACTGGGAAATTCATCCAACAGATAACAGCAATTCGGGTTATACTTATGACGTAACTTTACATTATTCGCCGGCATTGACAGGTACGATTGTAAATGAAAATAATATTAAAGTAGCAAAAAACACTGATGCAGATACTTTATATGTTCCTTATACAATTCAGGGAACAGGACCTGAACAATATACGCTTGACACGGCTAAAAATAATATTACAGTATATGGTCTTACCGAATTCTCCAGATTCATATTAACTGATGGTGATGCAGTATTGCCGGTTGAGTTATCTTCATTTACCTCAACTATAAATAAAAGAGATGTAAAGCTAAATTGGTCTACATCATCAGAAACAAATAATTCCGGATTTGATGTTGAAAGATCCTCCGCAGAAGGTCAATGGACAAAGGTTGGTAACATTCAGGGAAGCGGTACAACAAATTCACAGAAAGATTATTCATTTACCGATAAGAATCTTGCATCAGGAAAGTATGAATACAGATTAAAACAGATTGATTACAACGGACAGTTCACTTATTTCAATTTAAGCAGTGAAGTGAATATCGGATTACCGACTAAATTCGAATTATCACAAAATTATCCGAATCCGTTCAATCCGACTACAAAGATTAATTATGACCTTCCTTATGACAGTAAAGTAAGTATGATATTGTATGATGTGACCGGAAGGGAAGTAGCTAAGCTGGTAAATGAAATTAAGACCGCAGGTTATTATACAATAGATTTCAACGCTTCAAATCTTTCAAGCGGAATGTACTTTTACAGATTAGTTACGGAAGGAAATGGACAAAAATTTGTTGATACGAAGAAGATGGTGGTTGTAAAGTAGTGTATGGAGTGTATGGAGTGTATGGAGTGTATGGAGTGTATGGAGTGCATGGAGTGTATGGAATGTATGGAGTGTATGGAGTGTATGGAGTGTATGGAGTGTATGGAGTGTATGGAGTGTTTAG
>CAYNTN010000175.1:0-8569 GCA_964399995.1 uncultured Ignavibacteriaceae bacterium | reverse complement strand
TTAAGTTTGTTAAGTTTGTTAAGTTTGTTAAGTTTGTTAAGTTTGTTAAGTTTGTGATTTTATTGTTTACTGATCTTTCACGTTTCACGTTTGACGTTTGACGTTTGACGTTTCACCTCTGATAACAGTTTTCTGCCAAATCAAAAGTACAGCAAAAATAAAATTGCCGAGAGTAAGCGTAACAATTAAATAATAATCTAAGTGATTCATAATCGAAAAAATTATCAGCAGTACCATATGAGTCGTTGATCCGATCCAGCTCCATAATCTGAGAAGTAATTTATTTTTAGACTTATATTCCTCAGAGGTTATACTCAGTTGAACATGGTTTGTAGAATTTTTTTGAAAATTAGAATAAGCAAGGTAAAGTGAAATTAACAATTTCTCGATGTGATGCCCTTTTACATTTTTCAGTCTCTCTTTTTCCTCCGAATATTCTTCTATCTCTTCATCCAGACTTGAGGTTTTATGATAAACATATTCAAGATACATGTTTCTGTAATGATCAAAGAACATATTTTGTAAAGCTTTGGAAATACCTGATGCAACCGTCAGAAGCCAGCTGTACAGAGCATTTCCTGATATTGATGTAAGAGCAATGCCGATTCCTATGAATACCGAAATGGATGTTAAGTAATCAATAAAGCCGTCTATTACTCTGCCGATTTTAGTCCCGTTTTTTTTCAGCCTGGCGAGCTGACCGTCCATACAGTCAAGTGTATTGCAGATAAAAAAACTGGCGGAAGCTAAAATAAAAAATTCATGCGTACCGAATCCATAAAGGACTCCCGTGAGGAGTCCGAAGATCAATGCAACTATCGAAATCTGATTTGGAGTAATGTTTGTATTGTAAATTAATTTAACCAATACAAAAGAAAGCGGTCTGAATATTACAAGATCCAGAATTTCTTCAGAGTCAACTGTTTTTAAAGATTGCTTAAATTCGGATGCTAAAGACATCAATAAGAAAGTTAATGATTTATTTAAGTTGAACGTTCATTGCACTGACATGTTGTACATCGAGGTCGGTCTTAGTGTTAATTACAATTATTTACAATTCAACCTGGGTTCCAACTTCAAAAACACGGTTCGGCGGTATATTAAAAAATTCGGTAGCTCTCTGGGCATTGTTTGACATGATAATAAATAATTTATCCTTCAGCATTCCGAAGCCTTTTTTTCTGCTTGGGATGAGAGTCTCTCTGCCGAGAAAGAAAGTTGTTTTTTCCATTTTAATTTTTACCCCATGCTTATCCAACAGCTCAATTATCTGCTGAATGTTTGTAACATCCATAAATCCATAATTTGCTATTACTCTGTAAAAGCCCTCCGTAGGCTGTTCTAAAGATATTCTTTCCTCCGGCTTTATATGCGGGACCTTATGAAATTTAATCGTTAATATTACTATCTGCTTATGAAGCAGCCTGTTATGTTTGATATTTAAAATCAGCGGCGGCGGCGTTCCTTTTGAACTGCTTGACATGTAAACGGCAGTTCCCGGAATTGCAATCATTCTAATGCTTAAAATTTCGGTGATGAAATTTTCGAGTGACATCGTCTGCTGTCTGATCTTTTCGAGCAATTTTCTTCTTCCGTTGTTCCATGTAGTCATTAAAATGTATATTGAAGCTCCGATGGTGAGAGGTACCCATCCTCCCTGAAATACTTTTATTATGTTTGCACTCCAGAAAGATAAATCTATAAACAGGAAAAAAGAAGTTACTATCACTGCAAGAGGCAACCTCCATTTCCATAGATTTCTCATTGCAACAAACAGAAGTATTGTAGTAATAACCATTGTTGTCGTAACTGAAATTCCGTATGCTGCTGCAAGATTTCCGGAGGATTTAAAGCTGAGTACTAAACCTATTGTTGCCGCAAACAAAATCCAGTTAAGCTGCGGAATATAAATCTGTCCTCTTTCCTCTTCCGATGTGTGAAGTATTCTCATTCTCGGCAGATACCCGAGCTGAAGTGCCTGGAAAGTTAATGAAAATGATCCCGATATCACTGCCTGTGATGCAATTGCTGCTGCCGAAGTAGCGATTATTATTAACGGATAAACTGCCCATTCCGGTGCCAGCATATAAAATGGATTTTCAACTGCATCTTTGTTTCTTAACACCAATGCACCCTGTCCGAAATAATTCAAAAGCAGACAGGGAAGAACAAAAATGAACCATGCATACTTTATCGGCTTGTATCCGAAATGCCCCATATCCGCATAAAGAGCTTCACCTCCGGTAACTACAAGAAAAACCAGACCTAAAGTTACAAATCCGTGGAAACCATTTTCGATAAAAAAGTTTATTGCGTAATATGGATTAATTGAACGCAGCACTTCAGGAGTCTGAGAAATGGAAAATATCCCGAGTAAAGCAATTGAAATGAACCAAACGAATGTAACCGGGCTGAACATCTTACCGACTCCGGCTGTCCCTCTGCTTTGAACCGCAAACAAAAATGTAAGGATTAAAATAGTAACAGGTATTACATACGGTTCAAAAAACGGTGTTGCAACATTCAATCCTTCAACGGCAGAAAGAACCGAGATTGCGGGTGTGATGATTCCGTCCCCGTAAAGCAATGAAGCTCCGAACAGCCCTACGGCAAGAATCATAAGATATTTCCAGCCGGTAGTCTTCTCAGGCTTGACTAAAGCCATCAACGCAAGTATACCTCCTTCACCGTCATTATCGGCGCGCATTACAAGAGTAAGATACTTTATGGAAATTATGATTATCAGTGACCAGAATATCAAAGATAAAACTCCCAGAACATTGTCGTCTGTCGGGAAAATTGCGTGATGACCGCGAAAGCATTCACGGAAAGCATACAGCGGACTGGTACCGATGTCTCCGTAAACTATGCCTAATGCAGCGAATGTAAGAGCAAGTAGCTTTTTCTTGCTTAATTGTTTTTTGTGATGAACATCACCGTCACTTTCGGGTTTTTTATCTTTAAGAGAGTCTTTGGGATTTGCTAATTCTGCTGAATTTTTATTTTGATTCTCATCAGCTGAACTTGTACGTGGTAAATCTTCCGAATTCAAATTTGTTTTTTCAGTTTTACTCTGAATCTAAGCTGTAAATATTTTATTCTAAGTGTTATTTTTATTTAACTTTCGCGTTAAAAATAATTCATTAATACTTAAATTACAATTTATATTAAATATTCATTATTTTGTTTTATTTTATTATTTGATTTATACCTGTGCTACAATAAAAAAATGATTTCTGCTCTTTCGGAAGAAGCCATTTAAAAATCAATTTGCTTAAAAACTACTTCAAAAGCAGCATCCTATGTGTCTGCATAAAATTACCTGATTCAAGTTTATAAAAATAAACTCCGCTTGACAGATTGTATCCATTGAATTCCGCAATGTATGCTCCGGGTTGTTTGAATTCATTTACAAGCTCTATCATCTTTTGCCCGATAGAATTATAAACGGTTATCTTCACATTTCCCTTATTCGGAATATCATAGAAAATTTTAGTAGTTGGATTGAATGGATTTGGATAATTATAGACTGAATATTCTTTTGGTAATTTAGTTTCTTCATTTGAAATAATAATGTTATCCGGACCGATTTCGCCCTGACAGGTAGGGCATACATATCCGATATAAGAAATTGTATCGGAAGTTATTGAAACTTTATAAGAATTATCTACCGCAACAACATAATAAAACAGATTTTCGGGCGGCGGATCTTCAGGATCCTGATTGACATATAATAAATCTTCTGTAGTATCTATATACTGATTGCTTGTAGTGCTGTCAAATAAATAATAATGATAAGTCACCCAATTCATCTTATAGATTCTGTATTTCAGAAAATCCCTGTTTCCTCTGTTGAAGAGAAATAACTTTGGATGATAAAGACTGCCGTCTTGCACATAGCTTTCAAAAAGATAAGGTGGAGCGGGATTGGCATCTGTTGTGTAAGGATCAATTCTATACATCCATTCAAGATTTGTTGGATAGTTAGGATCTTCTAAAGTTGCGGTAAAACCTGAATAAACTATTGATAGTCCTCCTTTATTATGCAGATCTCTACTCAAAAGTTTATTCCCAAATAGAGGAAATACAGTCTCTGCTATGTATAATGAGTATGAAGTACCTTGTGGAAACAGGTTGCTTTGTTTTGTATTTATTAAGATCAGAATGCTGTCAACATTTGCTGCAACTATGTCATTCCATCCATCTTTATTAAAATCCGCTACATCAATGCTTTTTGGATCTGAAAACAAAATAGAACGTGAATAAGCAATGTTTGTATCAATAGTTCCCCCTGAGTTTAAGAAAATCTTGATTCCCTGTATGTTAGAACATGTTACTAAGTCGTTATAGCCATCATTATTGACATCCGCGAGTTTGAAATCACAATCCTGAAAAAGTCCTCCAACGTAAGTAGATGATGAAATACCATTGTTGTTATTGTTGTTAAAAATCCTAATAGTAGTGCCTTGTCGCATCACTATTTCATCTCTGTTATTTGTAGTACCGTCAATTGTTGCGTAAGGTTCAATCCGACTGTTCACCTGTGCTAAGACAAATTTCACATTACTTCCGCTCGCTTCTCCCATTTTAAATGCAGGGATTGTATCCAGTTTACTTACAGTTCCTAACCCTTTGAAAATGAAGACACTGTCATTTTTCAAAACTGCAATGTCTTCAACATTATCAGTTGTAAATCTTCCGGCAGCTTGAACAAAGCATTCTATATTAAATCGTTGAACATAATTCCTATTAATTGTACCCTCAAAATTCTTATAAACATAAATGAAGGTATCAGTCCGTTCCTTAGATACAATTAAATCCTTCATTCCGGATGTACTGTTTATTTGTGCAAATACAAGTCCTGTAATATTGGAAATTTCAATTTGGTAACCCGAATGATGAATAAAATATGTGGATGGATCATAAGCATTAAAGTTTGCATCAGTTTGATTACGGTACCAGTTAGCGTCTACGTAATTGTTTGGTGTGGCATTTTCAATATGATTTAAGCCCACAACAAGATCTAATCTGTTATTTGGATTAATCTCACTTAAATCCCAAAAATAATTACGAGCATCATCATTATCAAAATCAATAGAATCAAATCCTAAAATCGGTACGTAAACAGGCTGCTTTAAGCTAAAGGATTGAGAAAACAGCATAGATGCATAAAAAGTAATAATAAATATTACTACGGTAATTCTAAATAAATTAATTTCAGTTTTCATTTCTATTTTAATTTTAAGTTTATTAAAAAAATGTTAGTTTAAATTAAAAAAGAAGAGGGAAAGACATATTTTGACTTTCGTTAAAATAAAACTTTAATAAGCTTGGTCGCTAACTTGAAGGAGTCTAATCCCTCTTTATTTTTTTAAATATATCTTAATTATCTTATTAGAAGCATCTTATTAGTTCTTATTATATAATTATTTATGATTAACGTGCAGAAATATACTCCACTTGAATATCTAATTCCATTGAACATGATTTTATAGTCACCTTTCCTTTTGTATTCATTGGTTAGCATTTCCATTTTTTTCCCTTTATTATCATATATGTCTATTTCAACGTTTGCATATTCAGGAATTTCAAATTCAATGGTTGTTATAGGGTTGAATGGGTTTGGATAATTAGTAAGACTGTAATTTGTAATAGTCATATTGGAGCTATTTTCTATTCCCGTGAGTTGGGAATATTTTATGCTAACTATTCTTGAAACTCCTGATGAATTTGTTGAACCAGTTATGTAAACATTGTTGTATTTATCTATTCCTATACCATACGCTTTATTTGCCATAGGAAGGGAATATACTTTTGACCAAGATATATCACCTCCAGAATTATATTTAACTGTCAAAAAATCATCCCCGATTATAGTTGTACCTCCGGTCAAATAGACATTTTCTAAGCTGTCCACTACGACTGCAAGTGCTTCATCAACAAAATTATTCCCAACATCGTAATATCTAATAAAACACGTATCTCCATTTGCTTTATATTTTATTAATAATAAGTCGTCAGTAGTTATGGGATACACCGCTCGTCCGCAAATGTAAATATTTGAGTTATTATCAATACACATATCATTACAAAAATCTAAATTATTTCCAACCCCGTTAAAATATCTGCTCCAGAGCAAATGTCCCTGGCCGTCGTATTTTATGGTTACAAAATCAGTATTAGGATTGTAGTTTCCGCAGATCACAACGTTGTTGTTTCTATCAATTCTAGAATATAATGGAATTGCATATTCACCATATGCTCTTAGAAATTCCCTCACCCATATTTGCTTTCCTGCTGAGTCATACTTAATCGTTACTATTACATCCTGCGAAGGATTGTTTTCGAGCTTTGAATAACCGGAAACATAGGCGCTACACGATTCATCGGAGACTACTGAATATCCCCAGTCTCCTATAGTTCCGAAACAATTATAAGAGTTCGTCCATAATAATTCACCATCAAAATTATACTTTGCAACTACTATATCATCGTTAAAAAAACCCGGTCCTACAAATCCATAACCTGCAACTAAAACATTTCTGTCCTTATCCAGATAAATACAGTTAGGTCTGTCTGCATTATGTCCTGTCCAGTCCAAGCTTTGCTTCCATTTCAGGTCACCCATTGAGTTGTACTTTATAGTTACCCAATTTTGACCGCCAAATGCAGTTCCTTCCCAACTGACTCCGGTTACATAAATATTTCCCGAATCATCAAGAACCATATCCTGCAACAAATCCAGATTGTTGGCAGGACCATTATATCTTCTGTCCCAAAGCAATTCACCGGAGGAGCTGTATTTTAAAATCAAATAATCGTCATTATCATAACCTGCCCTGCCTGCAACTATAAAGTTTCCAAATACATCAACTGTTGCTTTGTCAGCATTATATCCTCCAATGCCTGTTCCGTTGTAGATTCTTATCCATTCCTCGGTTACCTGGGCCTTCGCTTCGGTTGCATAAAACGATGTAAATAGAATAAATATAATTATGATTTTTTTCATAATGTTTGGGATTTATTTTGAAAAAATTTAATATTTTCGAAACATATATTTCAGGGAAGTATCTCTCAGGGGACTGAAATTTATATGAGGATTTACAGGGAGTAAACTTAAAGCGAGTGCATTTGCATCGGCTGAATGTAAAATCGGTTTTCATAATTTCCATTATTCATCCGTTACAAAGTTACCGTAAAACGATATTACAAAGTATGACTTATATCATGTTTTAAATATTTATTTTAAGTGACTTTGGCACACATGATGACTATTAATTCAGGATTATATAGTTGCTAAAAGTTCTGCAATAAGTAAATGGATTCGGAATTCATAAATTAATTTAATTGAATCTGGAAATTGCTATAGAATCTGTTTACAGGAATTCGGATATTAATCCAATGAGATATGATTTAACTACAGTATTATTTATGCCGAAAGAAAAGATTTCCATTTCATTCTTTGCGATCATTACTTTTATTTTTTTATTTGCAGGCTGCTCAGAAAATACAGAAGCACCATCACCGTCACCAATCGCCCAATTCACACAGGTTGACTTTGAACCCTCATGGTCTTTCACCGGAAATAAGATTGCATACGTTCATTCAAACATTGATAATAAATTTACGGGGATTTACACAATTAATTCCGATGGTTCCGGAAATACTCAAATTGTAAATGATTTTGACAGATGTCCTGAACTGTCTCCGGCGGTAGACTGGATTACTTACACGTTTGCTGATAATATATTTAAAATAAAAATAGCCAATGACAGTATAGTACAGCTCACATCAGCCGGGAAAAATTTTTTCCCAAAATGGAGTTCCGATAATTCTCTCATTGCATTCAGCAGCAGCGGCAATTCTGATGATTATAATGTATGGAAAATGAAAACTGATGGTACTCAAAAAACCTTAATTGACAGCAATGCAAATTATCCTAACTGGGTGAACGCCAGCAGCTCTTTGATTTATTTCAAGCCGGCTAAACTTCCCGGCGGAGCTCAGAACGGTGATACATTGGTTCAGTATTTTCTGGCAACGAATACGAAACAGGTCATGACAGTCGTAAATGGTGACGAGCATAAAGTTAATATGTATCCTTCTTATGCCGGTGACAAAATAATATTTTGTTCGTTTGATACTGAAAACTCTGCCTATGTTTACAGCATGAATTTAAACGGAAGCAATATTAATAAACTCACAACTGCTCAAAGCTATTCTCCCGACTATTCACCGGCAAATCAGAAGATAGTTTATACAAACCGCGAATTGGGAAACGGAAGATTATGGATTATGAATAAAGACGGAAACGGGAAAGTTCAATTAACAAATTAATTACTAATTAGTAATTACTAATTACTAATTACTCAGTCACAAGTTAAATTCTACTCAAAATGGTGAGAATATTTTATCCAATAAATAAAATTAGATAAGTCTTAAACTATATTTTAACACTAAGTACCTAAGTACACTAAGAGCACAAAGATTTTTTTTTAAAATCATTTTTTCTTGGTGTGCTTAGTGCTACAACACATAATAACGTTGCTTTTTTAACAAACTTTTAGGC
>CAYNTN010000174.1:0-8610 GCA_964399995.1 uncultured Ignavibacteriaceae bacterium | reverse complement strand
AAAAAACTTGTTCTAAAAATACTTTTACTCTTTCAAAATTCAAAGAAGAATATCTTGAATATGCTAAACCAGCTAAATCGAAAAAGTATCTGGATTCTATCTCTTACTCTTTCAAATACTTTATTGAGTACGCTGGAGATATTCCATTAGATCGAATTGAAACCCGCACAGTTGATAAGTTTATCAATTTAACATTCACACGCACTCAGAGAGGTGCTCATCTTTATTACCGCACAATTAAGGCAGCATTGAATAAAGCTGTTGAATGGAATTACCTTCCTGTAAATCCTTTTACTAAAGTAAAATTCCCAAAGCTTTCAAAAACGTTTCCAGTTTTCATCTCTGAAGATGAGCTGCTCATTATCCTGGCAAATACTCAATATCAGCATCTTAAAGATATTTTTACAGTTGCATTCTATACCGGTTTACGTCTTGGTGAGTTAGTTAATATGCAGTGGAACTGGATAGACTTTCTTCAAAATCAAATTACGGTAAAATGCTCTGATGATTTCCAAACCAAAAACAAAAAAGAAAGAATAGTTCCGATGAGTGAGAAAGTTAGATCAATTTTATTTAGGCGTTTCAATTCTGCTTTGCATAATACTGATGAAGTTGTTTTCTACAGTAGAAAAGGGAAGATGCTCTATCAAGAAGCAATCAGTAAACAGTTTAAAAAAATTGTTCGTAATTCAAACCTAAGTGATAAAATCCATTTCCATACATTGCGTCATTCTTTTGCTTCTGTGCTAGTACAAAAAGGGGTGTCCTTGTATGTTGTAAAAGAATTACTTGGACATGAAGATTTAGCAACTACTCAAATTTATAGTCATCTTCAAAAACAAAATCTTAAGGATGCAGTCAATCTACTATAAATTTAAACACCTTCATTTTTTTGATTAAAAAGTTTAGCTTGTAAATATTTATTTAGCAATTTGCAAAATTCTAAAAGCTCCCCGCGATACAATAAGAAATATTATACTTCCTATTATCAAATCTGGTTTGTTTGATGCAAATAAATTAACTAGAAAACCAGCCGTAATTACGCCAAGATTTATAATTATATCATTGGAGGTAAATATCATACTTGCTTTTATATGTGCTTCATTGCTTTTTTGCTTTTGTAATAAGTAGAGACATACCACATTGGCCATAAATGCTAGTGAAGCTACCACCATCATTGTTTGATAATCCGGAATCTCCTCAAAGCCTAAAAATCTTCTAAGCACTTCTATAAATCCGAATACTGCCAGCAGAATTTGAAAGTATCCGCTTAACTTTGCTATAAATTTTTTAGTTGATAGAGCTCTGCCTACAGCATACAAGCTTAATCCATAAACTGAGGCATCAGCAAGCATATCCAAAGAATCTGCAACCAATCCCATTGATTTGGAGATCCAACCGAATGTCATTTCGATAATAAAGAAGGCTACATTAATTATTAAAACCGTTATTAATACTTTATTTTCACTTTTATGAACTTTTGTAAAAAGATCAGTACTTAACTTCTCAGTTTTTATTAATGATGAATTGAGATTTAGTTCATCCAAATATTTGGTAATAGTAGCATTATTGTTACCATGTATTACTGTAAGTGTTCTGGTGGGTAAATCAAATTCAAGATCAGTTATATGTTCTAATCCCTGTAACTTCATTCTAACCATCTGTTCTTCAGATGAACAATCCATTTTTGAGATTTTATAGGTTGATTTTTCCATCATACCGCTTCTTCACCTCTTTCATTCGTTCTAATCTTCACCACATCTTCGACGTTAAGTACAAATATTTTTCCATCGCCGGAATTGCCGGTATGTGAATATTTTTGAATAACATTAACCACTTCATTCTCAATTTCATTCTCTACCACAATTTCTAATTTTATTCTGGGAACTAATTCCACCATTTCATAAACTATTTTATCTGTTGCGTTCTTAGCTCTGCTTTTTCCAAATCCTTTTATTTCGGATACTGTTACACCCGGAAGTCCTTCAATTTTTTGAAGTGCTTCAATTACATCTAACAATTTGAATGGTCTTATTATTGCTTTTATCTCTTTCATTTTATTTTCCTTATTATTATTGAAATACCGGCTTATCACTCAAGTAATAAAACGGAATACGTTATTTACATCTCTGCTTCAACTTTTCTCTTTTCAAACCAGCTATAAACCGACGGTATGATTAAAAGCGTAAGCAGGGTTGAAGTGATCAATCCGCCTACCACAACAGTTGCGAGTGGTTTTTGAATTTCTGATCCTGCCCCGCTAGCAAACAGCATTGGCATCAAACTAAAGATAGCTATTGATGCAGTCATCAATACCGGGCGTAATCTGTTAAGACTTCCTTTCCTAATCGCTTCCTGCAATGCCATTCCTTCTTCCCTTAATTGTGAGATTTGGGATACCAACACAACGCCGTTTAACACAGCGACACCAAACAATACTATGAATCCAACCGAAGCAGGAACGGATAAATATAATCCGGATATATAGAGCGAGAAGATTCCGCCAATCAAAGCAAATGGTAGATTGGAAATTACCAGCAGCGCTAATCGGACAGATCTAAAAGTAACAAATAAGAGAAGTAGAATTAATCCGATTGCAATTGGCCCTATGATCATAAGTTTGTTCATTGCTCTTTGCTGGTTCTCGAATTGACCGCCCCAAGTTAAATAATAACCAGCCGGCAGCTGAACATTCTCTTTGATTTTTTGCTTTGCTTCTGCGACAAAACTGCCGATATCTCTTCCGCTTATATTCATCTCAATGCCTATTCTTCTAATTCCATCTTGACGGCTTATCTGAACCGGTCCTTCAATCATTGTAAGATCAGCTAGTTGTGCAAGCGGAATATTCATCCCTGTTCTTGTCGAAACCAATATATTTTCAATCGCTTCAATTGAATTTCTTTTTTCTTCCGGCAGACGCACAGTAATATCAAAACTCCGGTTCTCTTCATAAAATTTAGAAGCAGATTTCCCGGCAACTGCTATTTCTATTACATTCTGAACATCACTTATATTTAATCCATACCGTGCGATTTTTGATCGGTCAATGTTTATCGTCAAGTAGGGCTGACCGGAAACCTTTTCTGTCATCAAATCGGTTCCTCCTTCTATTGAAGAAAGAACTTTTGTAATTTCATCCGCTTTACTTTTTAGTACATCTATATCATCGCCGAAAAGCTTAAGAATCAATTGTGCTTTTGTTCCGGCAACAAGTTCATCAATTCTGCATTGTATCGGCTGGCTGAATCCGAAACCAATTCCCGGTATAGTCTCCAATGATTCACGCATTTCATTTGTCAATTCTTCTCGTGAAATATCTCGTGTCCATTCGCTCTTTGGCTTTAATATTCCAACATAACCCGTTTTATCCACTCCTCTCGTATCCATTGCAACGCCGGTTTGACCGATTCGTGATACTACTACTTCCAGTTCATCAAACTCTTTCATCTTTTGTGCGGCAAGTTGATTCACTTCCATAGATTTCGAAAGTGATACTCCCGGAAGCAACGCAACATCCATATCAAACGCGCCTTCGTCCATTGTTGGAATAAATTCCGTTCCCAACTTTGTAAAGAGAAACAAAGAGGCTACCAAGAATACTCCGGCAGCACTTAGTATCATGATTTTCTTCTTCATTACATATTCTAAAAGCGGCAGATAAATTTTCGTTGCATACTTCATTATTACACTTTCTTTTTCCGGCTGCGATTTTAAGAACATGGAACATAGAACAGGAATAACAAAGATTGAAAGAAACAATGAAGATAGAAGCGCAATTGCAACTGTCTTGGCCAGCGGACCGAACATCTTCCCCTCAATTCCTTCTAATGAAAGTATCGGTATGAAAGTAATTGCAATTATAAGTTCACCGAATATGCTCGGTTTTCTAACTTCCAGAACCGCTTTAAGAACAGTCAATAATTTTGGATGTGCATTTCCGCTTTCGCTTAAATGCCTCTGCACATTTTCCACTTGAATTATCGTTGCATCTATTATCATCCCAATTGATATTGCAAGACCACCGAGTGACATTAGGTTTGCGCTTAATCCCACAAGCTTCATCACGACAAATGTAACCAGCAGTGAAAGGGGTAGTGCAATCAACACAACAGCAGCCCCCCTGAAACTTCTTAACAATAAGTACAAGATTATTAGAACAAGTATCGCTCCTTCTATCAAAGCTTTATTCACGGTATTAACGCTGGCGTTTACAATATCGCTTCTGTCATAATAAGGCACCATTTTAATTCCATCCGGAAGGATGTTGTTCTCATTTATTTCTATAACTTTTTCTTTTACACGTTTAACAACTTCACGACTGTTTTCACCGCGCAGCATCATCGCAATTCCCCCAACGGCTTCATCTGTTCCGTTCTTCATCGAGGCCCCCATCCTCACAGCTTCGCCAATCTGCACTTCAGCTACGTCTTTTATGTATGTCGGCGTTCCTTCGTGGGATTTCAGAACAATATTTTCTATATCGTTAATGTTTTTAATCAAACCAACTCCGCGCACGATATATTGATCGGAATTCCTTTCAAGAATATTTCCGCCTACATTTTGATTGTTGTTCTCAATCGCTAAATATACCTCATCTGCCGTTAGAGCATATTTTAGTAATTTTTCCGGCAATACCATTACTTGGTATTGCTTAAAATAACCGCCGAAAGAATTTATTTCATTTATTCCAGCAACACTTTTTAATTGAGGTGTGACAATCCACTCTTGGATTGTTCTCAAGTTTGTTAAGTAAGAAATCTTTGCAAGTGAATCACCTGGCATGTTTCCTTCAAGTGTATATTGATATATTTCTCCCATTGCAGTTGCAATTGGTCCCATTGCAACCTCAACACCTTTGGGAACACTTTCTTTTGCTTCACCTAATCGCTCAAAAACTAATTGGCGTGCAAAATAAATATCAACATCATCATTAAATACTATGGTCACTATTGAAAGTCCGAACTTAGTTACCGAACGCATTTGTTCTACATCCGGTAATCCGCGCATTGCCATTTCAATCGGATAGGTTACATTTCTTTCAATCTCGATTGCAGAAAGTCCATCAGCATGGCTTACTACTTCAACTTGTATGTTTGTTACATCCGGGAAGGCATCAATCGGAAGAGTCAAATATGAATACAACCCGAACGCAACTATCAGCAATGAAAGAAATATTATCATTCCTCTCTGTTTCAGCGTATATGAAATTATTTTTTCTAACATCAATGTTCATCTCCCTCTAAGTCTTCTTTTTTCAGTTCACTTTTCAAATAGAACACTCCTTTCGAAACAATTTTTTCACCTTCCTTCAATCCTTCTTTAACTTCTATGCGGTTATCCACTGATATTCCGTTAATTACTATTCTCGTTTCAAAGGTTGAATCGCTTGTCTGAACAAACACATATTCTTGTCCTGTTTCTTTAACTACAGATTCCTCCGGAATCATGATTGCTTTTGCATTTACACCAACCGGTATCTTCAGCTCACCAAACATTTGCGGTTTCAATTTGTTATTCGAGTTGCTAAACTCACCGCGAACTGTAATCGTTCTTGACTGCTCATCCACTGTTTGACCGATATATATTATTCTTCCATTAAATTTCTCGCTCTGATAAGTCGCTGATGTAAAAACTGCATTTGTCTTCTGATTTATCTTTGTCAAATCCTTTTCATAAATCTGCCCGTCAACCCAAACAGAATTTGTATTGATCACTTTGAAGGCATTTGTTGTTGCGTCAACTAACTGCCCGATAACAACATTCCTTTCCACCACAACACCGTTGATTGATGATTTTATTGGCAATGTGCCGGAAGTATGTTCTTCGCTGATCTTTGCGTCGTTTACATCTTCATCACTAAGTCCAACAGAGTGAATCCTCTTATCTTCTGCTTTGTATTCAGCAAGGGCTTTTTCATATTCAGCTTGGCATTCCAATAACGCTTTTTGCGATCCTATTTTCTCATCAAATAATTTTTTCTGTCTTTCATAATTAGCTTTTGTATAATCAAGCGCCGCTTTCGCAATCAAGTAACCGGCTTTAATTTCTCCAACATCCAAACCTTCAACCGTCATTAATATTTGTCCGGCTTTAACAAAATCTCCAACCTTAACAAATACTTTGTGCACTCTGCCCTGGACAAGCGAACCGATCTGTGCTTCATTATCTTGATTAGTAATTACCTTTGCCGGAATTGTTAGATAACCGGTAAACGGCTGTAATGATACCGTTTCGGTTTCCAATTTTATTTGCTTAATAGATTCAGCCGAAAGTCTTACAACATTGCTGTGTTCATTATGAATTTCTTCTTTTTTAGGTTCTTCCTTACTGCCGCATCCCGAAAGAATAAATGCAACAACATTAACGACAATTAATAATTTGATACTTGCTTTCATTTATTTCTCCGATTCTGATTTGTCAATAATATTTTGTCCGATTATTTCCTCAATCCTAAAAACTGATTGATAATGATTGAATAATGCGTTGATGTAATTGTTCCGTGAGCTTATTAATGTTTGCCTTGCTTGCAGATATTCTAAATACGTCAGTTCTCCTTCTTCATAACTCTTTATTGCGGTTCTGTAAATCTCTTCAGCTTGCGGAAGAATTTCATTCACATAAAGTTTTACTTGTTTCAGATTATTCTCGTGATCGATGAAAGAGCTTTTTAATCTTAAAGCGATTTCATTCTTTATCAATTGCAGTTCTGATTCAGACTTCGATTGATTTGCGCTCGCTTCCTGAATTTTACCTTTTTGATCGAATATGAACCAGAGCGGAACTGATATTCCAAATGAAGCTCCGTAAAATCCATTATCTCCATCACGTGATTGCTTGAAATACGCTAGATTCAAATTCGGTAGTAATGATGACCACGCAAGACTTTTATCAAGTGATGTTATTCCATAATTTAACTCTGCAATCTTTATCTGCAGATTTGTCTCTTCGAATTTATCATAGATTTCTTCCAAACTTATTTCATGATCTGAAAAAATCAGTGAATCTGTTAAACCGAAATCCGAATTATAATTTTGTTTCCCAAATCCAATTGCGTAATTCAACTCGGCAAATGCTGTTGTAAGTTCATTTTTAGCAACTTCCAGATTATTTCTCGCCTCGGTGAATTGAACCTTTGCAGTTAATTTTTCAAGATTCGTTCCTTCTCCAACATTTTGCCTGATCTCTGCTTTCCTAAAAAAATCTTCCGAGATTGAAAGATTCTCCTCAGCGGATTTTATCTGATATTGTTTTGTCAGAACTTTATAGTAGCTAGTCTTTACCTGATTAACAACACTTCTTTCAGTTAAGTTTAGTCTATAAACTGCAATCTCTTCCTCTTTGCTGAATTTGCTTCCTTTCAAAAAATAATTGGTAGGGAACTCCAAAGATTGACTAACTTCAAAAGTTCTTTCACTGTAGTTACTTAAACTGCTGTTAGTTGGCACATATTCATAGCTTCCACTAACCTCCGGCTGAGGTAATGATATTCCGCTCCAAAATCTTCCCTTTGCGGCACTAATATTTTCGATCGCACTTTTTACTTCCGGATTATTCTTCAATCCAATTTCTATTGCTTCATTTAAACTAAGTTTTATTATTTCAGTCTGTCCGTAAATGTTTACAATACATAAAGCAGTTACGAACAAAGCAAAAAGTTTGTTCATACTTTCTCCGATTAAATTTTTGATTTTAGGATTATTTGCCTTCGCGGAAAAACACATTTCCCGAGAGGGGATTAACGAAACGAGAAGGATTAAATCAGAAAGGTTCTGTTAAATAGATAAGTATCAGTGGATTGTTTTAATATTTGATGTTGATATGCCTTATCAATACATGTTATTGTTATTTGTGCTTCAATTGCTGCAAGGCAATCCAAATTCAAATCTATATCTTTATTAATTTCAAGTTTGGGAAGCTCTTCTTTTAATTGCTTTGAATGTGCATTTGTATTCTTTACAATTTCGCAATAATCGTGTGTGGAATGATTATTATCATCAAAATCTAATAATCCAACTTCTGAGTGCAAAAAAGTAAAAGTAAGTAATGTTAAACTGCAAAACACTATTACCTTTGCTATTTTATTTATATAATTTATCAACATGCTATCTATTTATCTCTTTGGAATGCTTTGCAGCTTCGTTTACTATTCTATTAAAATGTCCATCATCTAAAGAATAATAAACCATTTTCCCTTTTTTTTTATAGGTTACCAGCCTGTTATTCTTTAATAACCTTAACTGATGAGAGATAGCAGAAACAGAAACGTCTGTTAAAGCTGCTATATCGCAAACGCATAATTCCTCTTCAGCAAGTGCAAGTAAAATCTTTAATCTTGTAAAATCACTTAGACTCTTGAAAGTTTCAGAGAGTTCATTTATTGAAGAATCTTGCGGCAGCTTTTTTTGAACAGCTTTAACTTTCTTCTCATCAATGAACTCAACTTCGCAAACTATATTATTATTTTTAATCACAACATTTGAGCAATTGTTCAAATGTAATATACGCAAAATAATAATTTATTGTCAAGCTGTTTAAATACTTTATTCAGTTTTTAGTTCTATTTTTCTCATTTTCCTCCCGTCCTTCCGTCCACTCTTTCATTTCTTG